>DATGJU010000314.1:0-11618 GCA_035295045.1 Chthonomonadaceae bacterium | reverse complement strand
GGCCTTCACACTGGAGACCATCCGGATCCTCTCCGGCGAGCTGACCGTTCCCCTGATCGGCTTTACGGGCGCACCGTTTACAATGGCCGCGTACCTCGTCGAGGGGAGCGGCGTCCGCGATTCCCCGATCACGCGCGCGATGATGTACTCGGACCCGGCCGCATGGCATGCGCTGATGGAGCTTCTGGCCGAAAATGCCCTCCGCTATCTCACCGCTCAGGTGCGAGCCGGGGCGCGAGCCGTACAACTATTCGACAGCTGGGTCGGCGTGCTCTCGCCGGACGCCTACCGCGAGTATCTCCTGCCGCACATGCGCCACATCTTCGCCGGTCTCCGGCCGCTGAACGTGCCCGCGATCCACTTCGGCACGGGCACCGCCGCGCTCCTGGAGACGATGCGCGAGGCCGGCGGCGACGTGATCGGCGTCGATTGGCGCACCGCGCTGGACACGGCGTGGGGCCGGCTGGGCCACGACGTCGCAGTTCAGGGCAACATGGACCCGATCGTGCTCCTCGCGCCGCCCGACGTAGTTCGGCGTGAGGCGCTGCGCGTTCTCCGACAAGCCGCCGGCAGGCCGGGTCACATTTTCAACCTGGGCCACGGTGTGCTGCCAACCACGCCGATGGAAAATATCAGCCTGCTCGTGGAGCTGGTCCATCAGGGAGCGGCCGAGTGACCGTCCCGCACGTTCTGATAGCCGGCGGCGGCATAACCGGCCTTTCCACCGCCTTTTACCTCGAACGCCACGCCGCAGAAACTGAGTCGCCAATTGCGATCACGATCGTGGAACCTGCGAATCGCCTGGGCGGCAAACTCGGCAGCGAGGCGCACGATGGCCTGCTGATCGACGTCGGGCCGGACTCATTCATGAGCCAGAAGCCATGGGCCGTGAAGTTGTGCGAAGAGCTGGGCATCGAGGATGAGATCATCGGGCCGAGCTCCAGCCAGTTCTACATGCTCACCGGCGGGAGGCTGCACTCGGTACCGCACGAGCTCGTTTCCCTCGTGCCGTCCAGGCCGGAAGCGCTCTGGAAGGCTTCGTTCATCTCGACCGCCGGAAAGATTCGCGCTTCCGGTGAGGGACTCGTCCCGCCTCGCGGCGCGATTGGCGATGAGTCGCTCTCCTCGTTCATGCGGCGGCGCTTCGGGCCGGAGTTTGCCGCCCACTTCGCCGAGCCGCTGATGGGCGGCGTTCACGCCGGCGATCCCGAACAGATGAGCATGGCGGCGATCTACCCAACGTTCTGGGAGATGGAGCGGACGCACGGAAGCATTACCAGGGCGCTGCTGCAGCGCAGGCTCGCGGGGGGAGCAGGCGCTGCGCCGCCGAAATCCCCGTTCGTCGCGCTTCGGCACGGTATGCAGCGGCTGGTAGATCGACTGCGCGAGTCGCTGACCGCGACGCGCGTCGTGCTGGACACGTCTGTAGGACGGATCGCTTGTTCAGCTTCCGGCAGATTCCTGGTCTCGCTGAACGACGGCGAAGATCCCGAAGCGGATGCCGTGGTCCTGACTACGCCTGCCTACGCGGCGGCCGATCTTGTCGCTCCCCTTTCCGCAGCAGCGGCCACACGGCTGAGGAGCATATCGTACGCGTCGACGGCGGTCGTGACCCTGGCCTACCGCCGCGAATCGATCCAGAATCCGCTCGAGGGCACCGGGTTCCTGGTCCCCCGCGATCAGGGCCTGCCGATTACAGGATGTACGTGGAGCAGCAACAAGTGGGAGGGCCGCGCGCCCGAAGGCGTTACGCTGATGCGAGCGTTTATCGGCCACGCCGGCGACGACGCCGTGGTCCGACGGAGCCAGGAAGAGCTGATCGCCGCGGCGCACGATACGCTCTCAACGGTTCTCCAGATTGTCGCCGCGCCGGTGTACCGCCGTGTCGACGCCTGGCCGAACGCCATGCCCCAGTACCGGGTCGGCCACCTGGAATTGCTGAGCGAGATCGAACGGGAGATGGAGCAGTATCCCGGTCTCCTTCTCGCCGGCTCTGCCTATCGCGGCGTCGGCGTCCCCGACTGCGTCCGGCAAGGCATGGAGGCGGCCGACAGGGCGTTCAAATCTTGCACAGCAAATCGCGTGGAGCAGGTGTCCGCATGAGTTACGACGCGCTTTTGGTGGTTTCGTTCGGTGGTCCGGAGTCTCGCGATGAGGTGGTCCCGTTCCTTCGCAATGTGGTTCGGGGAAAGCCTGTGCCCGAGGAGCGGATTCTGGAGGTAGCCGAGCACTACTATCACTTTGGGGGCAAGAGCCCGATCAATCAGCAGAACCGGGACCTGATCGCGGCGCTCGCCGACGAATTCGAGGCAAACGGACCGCAGATCCCGATCTACTGGGGCAATCGCAATTGGAACCCGTACCTTGCCGACGCGCTGGCGCAGATGAGGGCGGATGGCGTCCGGCGCGCGCTCGCTTTCGTCACGTCCGCGTTTAGCTCCTACTCCGGCTGCCGGCAGTACCTGGAGAACATCGCGGCCGCTCGCGCGCAGGTCGGGCCGGGCGCACCGGAGGTCGACAAGCTCCGCGCGTTCTACAACCACCCGGGATTCGTCGAAGCAACGGCGGAACACGTGCGAGCCGCGTTCCAGCGGCTGCCGGCCGGCGTCCGCCCAAACGCACAGGTCGTCTACACCGCGCACAGCATCCCGATTTCAATGGCGCTGTCCTCGCCATACGTCGCGCAGCTGGAAGAGAGCTGCCGGCTGGTCTCCGACGCGCTCGGGCGGAGCGGCGATATGCTGGTCTACCAGAGCCGCAGCGGCGCGCCCGGGCAGCCCTGGCTCGGGCCGGATATCCTCGACACGCTCCGCGAAATCAAGGCACAAGTGGAACATCCAGCGGTCGTCATTGCCCCGATTGGCTTTGTCTCCGACCACATGGAGGTGCTGTACGATCTCGACACCGAAGCGCGCGAGCTGTGCTGCGAGATCGACCTCCCGATGGAGCGCGCCGCCACGCCAGGGACGCATCCGGCCTACGTGCGCATGATCGGCGAGCTGGTGCGCGAGCGTATGGAGTACAACCCGGTGCGCCGTCATCTTGGATCGCTCGGCCCCAGCCCCGACTCTTGCGCCGAAGGCTGCTGCCCCGCCGCCATCCGGCCGCGCCCGTAGTCGCCGTTGTGCGTTGGACGGCGTGGGGCTACAGTGTGGCGCAAGTGCCGTCGCCGGGCCCCTCGGTACAAATGGCCTCAACGTCCGTCCCACTGAACGGCTCCAACGGTGGTTCGCTCTATACCGGGGCTGCGCGATTCAGCGACCCCTGGACCCCTTCCGCCGTTCCGCCTTCAGCCGGCCCAGGATGCTGATGAGGTCATCCACTTTGCCCTCCGACTTGTAGATGAAGTTCGCGAACACCCACCGTCCGGCCACGCGCCTGAGGACCGGCGTTACCGCGGCGCTCTCGCGCTTATTGCCGGGAAAGACACAGCCGACATCCACGAAGTAGCGACCGTCCTTCACGGTCACCGCGCCCGGCACATACTTCTCGCCGAAGTCCTGGCCGTTCAGCACGGGGTCGAAGTCGAGCCCGACAATCTCATTCGGCGAACGCGACGCGGCAGCGCGATCTTCGGCGAGCTTGCGGGCCAGGTCCGCGCTGAAACACGCCTTGCGCTGCCGGAGAGCCGCCTGCAGCGGGTCGCCCTTCTTGGCCTTCGCGAGGTACCAGGCATAAAACTCGGCCACAAACTTCCGGCACGATCTCTGCTCGACGGAATCTCCCGCTCGGCTGTGCGCCCACATTTGCTTGTCGTGACTCGCCTGAGCCGCGCGGATCACAGCGGCGGGCGCGAGCCGCGAAGGGCTGCGCGCGAGGCCGGCGCGGCAGCCGGGCATCGCGAAGAGCAGCGTTACGAGGTACAACGTCATGGCGGCCTCCGATCGCGGCGACTTCGCAAGATAAGGTCTGTTCGCCGCTTCTACCATACCCGCTTTTGGCCGGAGTTACGCGACAATAGCTCGCCCGCAATCGCTGCGCGGTATTTCACGGCAACCGATCGGAACACGGAGCTCAGAGGTGGAGATTTCGCAGCAGGTTGCGCGGCGGTTTGTACTCGGCAAACAGGGCCTGTGGCCGGGCCGGCGCTGGCGTGGCGCGCAGGGCACCGAGGAGGCCATACGCGCCATGGAGTTCCTCCAGCTCGACCCGCTCCAGATCGTTGCGCGTAGCCAGGACATCAAGCTGTACGGCCGGGTGGTCGACTACGCGCCCGGCATGTGGGAGGAGGCTGCCTACGGGCGCCGCAAGTTCTTCGACTGGGGCGGCTGGCTCGCTGTGCGGCCGATGGAGGAGCTGCCGTATTGGCGCGTGGTGATGCGGCGCGAGCGCGATGGCAACGAACGACTACAGGCATTAGCGCGCGATCACGCAGGCGCGGTTGCGGAGATGCGCGCGATCCTTCGTGAGCGCGAAGTGGTGAGCAACCGGGACTTCGAGATGGCGAGCCGGACCCGGACTACGAGCTACCGCGGCCGCAAAGACAGTGCGCTCGCCCTGTACTACCTATGGCTCACCGGCGAGGTGATGACTCACCATCGGGAGCGGTTCGAGCGCGTCTATGCGCTCACGGAGCGCGTTGCTCCGCCCGAGCTGATCTGCGAGAGCAGCGACGCCGAGGCTGACCGTTTTCTCATTCGGAAGGAGATCGCCTTCAGCGGGCTATCGCGGCTGAACCGAACGGCGGAGTCGTACCGGAGGGGCGATCCCTCCGGAATCGGCAGGCGGCTAACCGACGAGATGCTGGCCACCGGGGAGATCGTCGAAGTGAAGGTCGAAGGCTGGAGGGCGCCGCACTATGCGCTGGGCAGCGACCTCGAAACCCTTCGGGCGCTGAGCGCCGGCAGCATCCCCACGGTTTGGCAGACGCTGGACACGACGACGGAAGCGGAGGCGGTCTTTCTCGCGCCGCTGGATAACGTGAGCGCCCGCGGACGAGCCAAGGTCCTCTTTGGATTCGACTACGTCTGGGAGGTGTACAAGCCCGCGCATCAGCGCAAGTTCGGCTACTACGCGCTGCCGATCCTCTGGGGCGAGACTCTGGTTGGGCGCTTCGACAGTAAGCTGGACCGGAGCACGAACACGTGCGTGGTGCTCGGTCTCTGGCTGGAGGACCCGACTCTGGGCGGCTGCGAGCGGTTCGCCGACGCACTTGCGCGCGGGTTCGCGCGGTTTACCGCGTTCCTGGGGGCCGCCGGACTCGACGTGTCGTGCGTCAACGAGCCACTTCTGAGAGCGCGGCTCAGCTTGCCTGTCCTCACACCGTAACGATTGGCGCCCGGGCCGTGGCTGGGGTTTGTCTGGCGTATCTTCGGATGGCCGAGAGCCCGAAGCCGCTCCACCCCATCCTTGACGACTACCTTCGTCTCTACGGGGCTCCCGCGTACAGCGGAGCGCCGCGGGCGCTAGCGCTCCGAGGCGCCACTGGACGCGCCTGGCTTCGCGCCGGCGGCCGATCGAGCGCGCTCGTCGATGACGACGACGCTTTTGGGCAGCTTCAGGCGATCCACGGATACGATGTCGTCATCGACGACGACGTCGATGGTGTTCGCGTTCATCCACTTGACGTGAGGATTCTCCACGCCGTTGATCGGCACTCCAGGCGCGCCGGGCTTAATGTCGCGTCCAGCGGGCGGCGTGTGGATGACGACGCCTGCCTTTGCGTTGTCGCCAAGGAAGAAGTTCGGTCCGTGGACGAGGAAGATCGGCGCGTTCTTACTTTTTACCTTGAGGATCTCGGGCCAGACGGCGTCGAACTGCTCGCGCTTTGTGAAGCGGATCGCGTAGTGCCGGCTCTCGACTTCCGGTCCCACGAGGGTCCTTGCCTGGATGCGGAGGGGCTCCATGGCCCTGGGCCAGCTCTTGGGCCAAAGCCCGTGGTCGGCAACGGAGTAGAGCGCGTAGGCAGGGCCGATCACACAGCAGACGAACGCGGCCAGCAAGCAGACCGATCGCTTCATTGAGTTTCTCCCCGCAAACCGGATGGCGATGTCGAGGAGTTAGACGGGCTAACTCGCGGCGCGGTTACTTGTCGCCGGTCGCCGGGGCGAATCTGGCCTGCCCAGGCATCGCGGAGCGCGCAAGCGGCCTCGCGAGCCCCTGCCCGTTCGTTCGATTCGCGCCGCATACGCCGTCTGGCAGCTGCCTCCAGTCGGTCCAGTATCATCTACTCGGTACTGCGCAGGGTAGAATAGTATGACCTCTGATGCGAGATGGCCACAGTGACCGAGCTGACAACGCGCGCCTTGGATGCGTCTACCTGGCAGGACTTTGCAGCGCTTGTCGAGCGCAACAAGGGCGTGTGGGGCGGCTGCTGGTGCATGTCTTTCCACTCCGAGGGCTGGGGCAGCGCCGCTAACGCGGTGCAGAACCGGTCGCGGAAAGAGTGTCGCGTCCGAGATGGGCGGGCGCACGCGGCACTCGTATACGATGGCGAAAGCTGCGTCGGCTGGTGCCAGTTCGGATCGCCGGATGAGCTGCCCCGTATCAAGAACCGCGTCGCCTACGAACGGAGGCATGCGGCTCCGCCGGATTGGCGGATCACCTGTTTTTTCGTCGACAAGTCCTACCGGCGTCGGGGCGTCGCCGCAACGGCGCTGGCCGGCGCGCTCCGAGAGATCGGTCGGCTCGGGGGCGGGACCGTAGAGAGCTACCCTGAGGATACCGAGGGGCGGCCCTTTATTCCGGCGTTTCAGCACAACGGCAGCATCGCGATGTTCGAGCGCCAGGGCTTCGAACGGACCCGACGGATCGGGAAGTTTCGGTGGGTGGTGTCCAGGGTGGTACAGAGCGCGTAAGAAGGAGGGCCGGCATGCCTCTATCGTTCGGTCTGGTGATAGGCACTCTCACGGTAGCGTTCGGGGGAATCGTTTTCGCCGCGACACGCCGGAAGCGAGCGGCGATCCTGATCGCGGGCATCGGCGCCGCCGTTACGCTCCTGACGCTCGCGGCGATCATCATGGCGGCGAGCTCCAATATGTAACTGCCGCTCTCATCGCAGGCGTGCCGCCCCGCTAGCGTTCCGGCCGCGCCAACGGCAATAGAGACCTGGTGCCAGTGTCGACAGCCACCGGTCGAGAGCCCTCACGAGGTACGCCGCAGCCACCCCGGGAGACGGGACGGATATGTCGCAACCATTGATAACGCATGTGTTCACTGCGGACCCGTCGGCGCACGTGTTCGACGGCAGGCTCTACATCTACCCTAGCCACGACCGCCACTCCGGAGTTCCGGCCAACGATCTAGGCGATCAGTACGACATGGTGGACTACCATGTCTTCTCGATGGACTCGATCGGCGGACCGGTGACGGACCATGGCGTCGCGCTGGCGCTCGAAGAGATCCCCTGGGCCTCGCGGCAGTTGTGGGCGCCCGACGCAGCACGGGCCGGCGATACCTACCTCCTCTACTTCCCGGCGCGTGACAGGGACGGCGTGTTTCGCATCGGCGTCGCGGCGTCCGCGAAGCCCGAGGGGCCATTCGTCGCGGAGCCGCAGCCGATCTCCGGCAGCTACAGCATAGACCCTTGCTGCTTCGTTGACGACGACGGCCAGGCGTACCTCTATTTCGGCGGACTGTGGGGCGGACAGCTCCAGTGCTGGACGTCCGGCTGGTTCGATCCTACGGCGCGCGAGCCGACCGGCGATAGAGCGGCGCTCATGCCGCGCGTCGCCCGGCTAAGCGCCGATATGCGCTCGTTTGCGGGCGATCCGGCGTCCCTCGAAATCCTGGACGAGCGCGGCCAGCCTCTGCGCGCGGACGACCACCCGCGCCGCTTCTTCGAGGCAGCCTGGGTGCATAAGCGCGACCAGACCTACTACCTCTCATATTCGACCGGCGACACGCACCTGCTCGCCTATGCGACGAGCGACCGTCCTCTCGGCCCGTTCACGTACCGCGGCGTAATCCTCCGGCCCGTGCTCGGCTGGACGACCCACCACTCCATCGTCGAGTTCAACGGACGCTGGTATCTCTTCTACCACGATGCGACGCTGTCGGGCGGAGCGAGCCACCTACGCTGCGTCAAGGTCGCAGAGCTCTTCTACGGCGACGATGGCGCCATTCTGCCCGTCAGTCCCCTGGGCTAGCGACCGGTCAGGCAGCCTCGCGGCCCGCCGCCGCCCGGTCTCAATTGTCCGGGGTGGATTCGCCCAGCAGGTGCCGCGCCGAGTACATCTGGCCCACGTGGTAGCTCACGTGGAACACCGCGTACTTCAGGAGCTCCGCGTAGGTCCAGTACGGCGGCCAGCCCGGCGGGCATGTTGCGAGATCGGGATTCAGCGATTTGAAGTGCGCCATGGACTCCCTGTGTACGCGCAGCAGCTCGTCGCAGACCTGCTTCGCCGTCATCGCGAGGTGCTGCGGCGACGGGCTGGCGGGCAGGTTCGTCGTATAGTAGGCGAACTTCGTGTCGACCAGCGGGCTGATCACGCGGCACTTCGCCGGGTCCGGCAGCGGCTCCCCGCCCTCGCCGGCAAATTTGACCGCCTGCCAGAAGGCGATGTGGCCGGCCAGCTCGCCGACGGAAAGTAGGCCAGGCGCCGGCCGCTTCCAGACATTCTCGTCCGCCAGGCCGTCAAAGGCGAACGGGGCCTCGTAGTAAGTCAGCTCCAGCAGCTCCAGACAGGTATCGCGCATTGCATCCTCCCAGATAGTATCGGCGTGAGCGCCGACTACGAATCGGCGCCGCCCGCATCACGTGAACTCTCCGTCAATTTGACGTCCACACCGGCGTCCCCTCTCCTCGCGCCGCTCTCCACCACTCCCGACTTCGCGAAATCCTGTCGTTGTCAGATTCTGCGCTTTCACGGCGTTGAATGCTCCGTGAGCCGGCGCCGCGAAGATGGACACTGGAAAGCTCCACCTGGCGCCGATTGCCCTGATAGAATCGGATTGGAGAAAGGACAATTGGAAATGAGCTTCGATGAAAACGGCGGAAACGAGGCGCTCCGTGACGGCATGAGCCGCGCCGTAGCCATACTGATTGGCTCCGGAGCGATCTTATGGCTCCTCATCGCGTCGACAGCCTGCCTGGCGCAGGCGCCCGCCTGGTCCCGCGGTTTTCAGCTCCTGCCGATCCGCGTCAGCGAAGCGAGCCGGCGGGCGGAGGCAGGCTTGCGCGCCGAAGGCTACACCGAGACCAACCACAGTAACCCGAGCGAGGACGCGTGGTACTGCGGCGGCCAAAAGGGCGCCAGCGCCGCGGTGATTATGTGCGACCAGGCTCCGAATAATGGCGGCACATGGATCAATATCGTCGTCTCTACGGCGAACACGACCAACAATGGGATTCCAGGGCTCGAGCGCCAGAAGCTTCAGGCGCGGATGAACAGCCCCGTCCCCGCCACGCCGCCCTCGAAGCCGCCCGCCGGCGCCATTCCTGGAACCTGGGTCTACCACGACAACGATTCCGGCTACGCCATCGCGCAGACGTTTGCCGCCGATGGGACCATTCGCGCGACCGACGGGGCACACGGCACTTGGAGGATAGTCGGAAACCAGCTCATCACCAAATGGGAAAACGGCTGGTCCAACACGCTGCAACTGCCGGCCGTTGCAAACAAGCTGACCGGGATCGCGACAGGGCCGGGGAACGAGCGGCACTCTATCACGCTCACACGGCAATAAGACCGTCAATCCTAAGCTCGCTTGCTCGCTGTGATGCCGCAGAGCCGGCTCGATCACCGCAGCCGCCTCGGGCAGGATGCTGGCCGGCAACCGAACCGCGCGGCCGACGCTGCGCTGCCGGCCCGGCCGAGCCTTGCGTCGCAAAAGGAGTGAAGCCCCTCGCCGCCGAACAAAGCCTCGATAGCAGACGATTTGCCGCGGGCGGCGCGTCGACGCATCGTCAGTCCCGCAGGATTCCGGCGAACGGGCCGCCCGCGCGCAGCATCGTGACCGCTTGCGAGGAGACCAAAGGTGACGAAAAAGAGTAACGAACCCGATCGCGCGGCGAAGGGAGACATGTCCCGCCGTGACCTGGTTGTGCTTTCCATGGCGGCCGGCCTGGCCGCCTCCGCGGATCCGGCGACGGCCGTGGGTATGGCCTACATCGAAACCGACGTCGAGGTGAAGACGCCGGACGGAACCTGCGACGCCGCGTTCATCCATCCCAAATCCGGCGCGCACGCCGGAGTGCTGATCTGGCCGGACGCCTTCGGGCTGCGGCCGGCGATGCGCGACTTCGGCAAGCGGCTCGCGGCCGACGGCTACTCCGTGCTCGTGCCGAACCCCTACTACCGTGTCGGCAGGGCGCCCACGCTCGATCTCGATACCAGGAAGTTCAGCTTCCAGAACCAGGACGACATGGCGCGCCTCCGCAAGCTGATGGGGGGCCTGAGCGCGCCCGGCGCGGCGGAAAAAGACGCTGAGGCGTTCATCGCGTTCCTGGACGCGCAGAAGGCGGTAAACAGGCGGAAGAAGATCGGGACGCAGGGCTACTGCATGGGCGGACCGCTCGTGCTCAAGACCTGCGCCGCCGTGCCCGGTCGCGTGGGCGCGGGCGCCTCGTTCCACGGCGGCGGCCTGGTTACGGACCAGCCGAACAGCCCGCACCTGCTGGCGCCGAAGATCAAGGCCCGCCTCTACATCGGCATCGCGGCGAACGACGACGAGCGCCAGCCCGATGCGAAGGACAAGCTGCGCGAGGCTTTCGAATCGGCGCACGTCCCGGCTGAGATCGAAGTCTACAAGAGCCTGCACGGCTGGTGCGTGCCGGACATGCCCGAACAGAACGGCAAGCCAATCTACAACAAAGAGGAGGCCGAGCGCGCCTGGGCCAAGCTGACCGCGCTGTACAGGACGGCGCTGGCCTGACGCGAGGTACACTCGCCAGTTCCCGACAAGACGGATAGTCCACTCCTGCTATCACCACAATGGCGGCGGTGCAACCGTGCAGTGGCCACGGCGGCTCCGCGGCAAGGACGGTTCGCGGGACATCATAAGGAGATAACGAAATGGCGACGATGTCGCGCCGGGAGCTGATCTTGCGGGGAGCGGCGGGGTGCGCCGCTGCGGCCGTGGCGGCGCGCGGCGGGGCCAACCCGCTGGGCCTGCCGATCGGCAGCCAGATCTGGCCGACGCGCTCCATGCTCGCCGACTTCCCGGCCTACGTGAAGATGATGGCGGACATCGGCGTCCAGCGGCTGGAGCTATGCTCGCCGATCGGGTATGGCGGCGAGTTCAAAGTGCTTTCCGACCCGGCCGAGGTGCGCAAAGTCCTGGCGGACCACGGAATCGATTCGGATAGCTGCCACTTCTCGATGCGCGAGCTGCGGAACACGCAGCAGAAGAGCATCGACTGGGCCAAGGAGATCGGCATCAAGCAGATGATCACCGCGAGCCTCGGCGGCGGCTCCAGCCCGACAATGGACCAGGTGAAGCGCGCGGCGGACGAGTACAATGCGATTGCTGCGGTAGCGAAGAAGTCGGGCATGCAGCAGGGCCTGCACAACGAGGGCTTCGAGGTCTCCAATGTGGATGGCAGGCGGACCTACGATGTTCTGCTAGAGCTGCTCGACCCGAAGCTGGTAAAGTTCCAGTTCCAGATGTCGACGATCACGGACGGCTTCATCGCGGCGGATTACTTCGAGAAGTACCCCGGCCGATTCTTCTCGATG
>DATGJU010000313.1:0-5236 GCA_035295045.1 Chthonomonadaceae bacterium | reverse complement strand
TGAGGAAGGCGCCAACACCGGCTGGCAGGATAACGCCACGCATGTCAAGAACGCCCTGATCGTCGAGGACTACACGACATGGACGGTCTGGAACCGCATCCAGCACACCCAGACTGACTGGAACTGGTCCGACAAATTGCCGCGCCACGGTGACGGCGACAACATCGCCTTCATGGACGGACACGTGAAGTTCCGCCATATGAAGAGCTACTGCGCCGCCGGCAAGCGGGTCGGCAACGACCTGCCATGGGCCATGATGGACAACGGCTGGAACAAGGGCGGTTCGAACGTGGCCGGCCAGCTTCCGTCCGACTGGGACATGGACACGGGCGAGCCCTATCCCTGCAAGTAGTGCCGCTCCCTCTCTCCGCCGTCTAATCCAGGGCGAAGTCAGAGGGCGCATAAACTCATCGCCGGCGGCGGCCTCGTCGCCGCCGGCGATGAATCGTATCGAGCTGCCCGCGTAATGCCGCCTCCCAAGCTTCAACGGCGCGCCGCCCTTCGCGGCGCGCCTGGAATACCCGATAATGCAGGATCACCTCCGTACGACGGGCCGACTATGAATCGGTCCCGTAAACTCATCGCAGCGATCGTCGCGATCTGCGCCGTTGCGACCGTTGCGGTCTCGGCGGCACTCGTTCTTCGTAAGCAGCCGCCCATTCCGCCGCAGAGAATGTCTACCGCGAAGCTTCAATCGCTGGCGGCGTCCCATCCGACGCCGGAAATCCTGCTGCAGCTCTTCGAGCGGTGCTATGATTCCGGCGATCGGCCCGGCGCGCTGAAGGTTGCGCGGCAGATGGTGCACCAGTTCCCGACCGACCCCAGGAGCCATAACGCGCTCGGCATCGCGTACTCGGTGCTCAACGATCCCGAAGCGGCGCGCGCGGCCTTCCAGAATGCGATCTCCCTAAACTCCCGCTACGTCGATGCCTACGTCAACCGCGCCCGGCTTTCGCTCGCCCAAGGAGACGAGCAGAGAGCAATAAACGAATTCGACATGGCGACCGCGGTTGACCCGAACTCGGCCAGTGCCTGGACGGGGCTAGGAGAGGCGAACGCCAAGCTCTACAACGGCCCTGAGGCGACAGAGGCCTTCCAGCGTGCTATCGAGATCGCGCCGGATCGTCCGCAGGCGCACTCTCACCTTGGCGCTTTCGAGGCGGAGATGGGCAACGGGGATAGGGCCCGCCCGCAGCTCAAGAAGGCGGAGGAACTGGGTGAGCGGTCTACGACGCTCTACGAGGGATTCGCGATGGCCTACGCGGACCAGCCTCAATCCCAGGATGAGCTGAAGCTGGCCCTCCAGTACGCCGACAAGGCGGAGCAGCTCGGCTCGCGCAGCGGCCTTCTGTACTACGCCCGCGGCCTCGCTCTGCAGCGGCTCGGCCGCTACGACGATGCGATCGCAAGCTTCAAGAAAGTGATGCTGG
This sequence comes from Chthonomonadaceae bacterium, assembly GCA_035295045.1. GTDB lineage: Bacteria > Armatimonadota > Chthonomonadetes > Chthonomonadales > Chthonomonadaceae > DATGJU01. The sequence continues at coordinate 3,806 of DATGJU010000313.1, read as the reverse complement.
CGAGCGACAACGCAAATGGCGCCTGGATCGGCCTCTCGCAGTGCTACCGGGCGCAGGGCAAGACGAAACTGGCCGACGAGGCCGCGAAGACCGGCGAACGGATCCTGGCGGAGCGCCAGCACATCCTCAACTTGAGACACGAGATCAAGGTATCGCCGAACCGGCTCGACGTCCGGCTCCAGTACGGAGACGCCCTGATTTCGAATGGACAGTACCTGATGGCGGCCGACCAGTTTCGATACGTTGCGATCCACAGTCCGGACAAGCCGCAGTTATGGCTCAAGGCCGCGCATGCCTTCGACCTTGCCGGCGAGAAGCAGCTCGCCGCCTACGTCCGCGGCCTCGCCGCCGGAAAGCCCGGATCGAGTCATGCAGGCTCGCGCGAGCCTGCGCGCCAGACCGCTTCGGGCGGAGCGGACGGCTCGGGGTGAGGCGAAGCGCACCGCAATCGGCGGCCTCTCGCACGCCATTTGGCGCTGCCGGCCCGCGGCCTGATCCGCGCGCGCGCACGCCGCGGTGGGCGCCGTCCCGGCGGCGGTTGGACGGCCGTGGGCGCCCGTCGAACGGAAGGGCGGACCGCGCGCTGCGATCCGTGCGGCCGGCGGGATGGCTGGCGCTCATTGCGCTGCTCCTCGCCATCGCACACGGCTGCACGCCGCACAACACGGCGCCGACTCCTCCGCCTAACCCGCAGGCCGCGGCCAGGCCGCTGCTTGTCGACATCGCGTCGCAGGCCGGCGTTCTCTTTCGGCATTCGACGGGCAAGGGCGCCGCGGCGAACATCGAGGAGACGACCGGGTCCGGCTGCGCAGTATTCGACTACGACAACGATGGCTGGCTCGACATCTTCCTGGTGAACGGCAAGGGCCCTCCGGGCGACGGCAATCACCTTTACCACAACAACCACGATGGGACCTTCACCGACGTATCCGCGAAGGCGGGGATCGCCGGGCTGGGCCACGGCTTCGGCATGGGAGTCGCGGTCGGCGACTACGACGGCGACGGGTATCTGGACCTCTACGTCACCTACCACGGCAAGAACATCCTGTTCCACAACGAGGGCAACGGCACGTTCAAGGACGTGACGGACCAAGCCGGCGTGGGCGGCGGCGGTTTCTCTACGGCCGCGGCCTTCGCGGACCTGGACGGCGACGGTAAGCCCGACCTCTACGTCGCGCGCTACGTGCAGTTCGACTCCGAGTCGAAGCAGCTCTGTTACACCCACGGCTTTCCGGCGAGCTGCCCGCCGTACTTCTATTCGCCGGAACCGGACCTGGTCTACAAGAATCTTGGCAACGGCAGGTTCCGCCGCGTCGAGAAGGAGTGGGGGCTCGTCGATACCCTCGGCCGCGGCATGGGCGTGGCGACGGTAGACTTCGATCGCGACGGCAAGATCGACCTGTTCGTCGCGAACGACGGTACGGCGAACTACCTCTATCGCAACAAGGGCCACGGCCATTTCGAGAACGTGGCCGCCATCACGGGCATCAGCACCACGGAGACGGGGAACTCGGTCGCCAATATGGGCTGCGATTTTGGCGATATTATGGGCGACGGCTACTTCGGCTGCATCACAGGCGTCTTCGAGGATGAGGAGATGCCGATGTGGCGCGGTCTACCGGGCGGAAGCTTCCAGTACATGACGCGGCAGACCGGCCTCAGCGCCATAACGCGCCCCATGCTGACCTTCGGGATCGGCTTCGCGGATCTGGATAACGACGGGCTGCAGGACATTTTCCTCGTGAACGGCCACGTCGAGGACAAGATCGCCGACATCCGCAAGGGGAGCAGCTACGCCCAGCCGCGCGCCTACTTCCACAACGCCGGTGGTGGCAAGTTCGAGGACTGGTCGGTGCGCGGCGGACCGGCCGTCACCACGCCCGCGGTCGGGCGCGGCCTGGCGTTCGGCGATCTATTCAACGACGGCGGCATCGCGATGGTGGTCAACAACGCGGACGCGCAGGCCTCCGTGCTTCGCAACGACCATCCGCGGCAGAACTGGGTGGAGCTGCGGCTGATCTCGAAGGGGCCGGCGTGGGAGGCCATCGGGGCGATCGCCGAGTTGCAGACTCCCACGCGCAAGCTGACGCGGTTCGTGCACACCAGCTACAGCTACGCGAGCGGCAACGATCCGCGGCTGCACTTCGGGCTGGGTAAAGAGACTCAGGTGGACAAGATCACGATCCTATGGCCCGGCGGCCACAAGACCGAGCACATGGGCGTAAAGATCAACCGCATCACGACCATCGTCGAGCCGGGAGCGAATCCCCCGGCGCCGCTTCGCAAGCTGATCGAAGCGAGCAAGTAGGCGATCGGGAACAGGCTCTCCGTGCGTCTACGGCCTGCCACCTGCTGCCGCACGCGCTTCCTTCTCCATCGCTTTCAGCGCTTCGAGTGCCGCTCTATTTCCCGGCTCCAGCAGTGCCGCCGCGTCGAATGCGGCGCGGGCCTCCGCGGTATTGTGAGCGCGCAGATCGACCTGGCCCAGCGCCACGAGGTCGGGAGCGGGGTCGGCATCGGCCTCGATCTTCGCCTTCACCTTCGTCCGCTCGTCCGCAAGAGCCTTCGCCGTCTCCAGCTCCTTCTGATACCGCGCGGCCTCCAGCGGTCGGCCGTCCTCCGTGTAGGCCTGCGTAAGGAGCGTGAGCGTATCGACGTTATAGGGATTGAGGTCGTAGGCGTGCTCGAGAGACTGCACCGCGTTGGGGCGGTCGCCCTCCGCGAGCCAGAGACGCGCCGCCTCCACGTAGACGCCGTTCTTATTGGTCGAGAAACCAATCACTCGGTTCAGCTCGCGGAACGCCCTGGCCCGATCCTGATCGTCCTTGGACTGCGCGAGCGCCTTGCCCATGAAGAACCGGGCCGTGTTGTCCGCCGGATCGTCCTTCAGCGCCGCCTCAAGCTCCGGCCGTGCCTTCGCGGCCTGACCGGCCGTCACGAGCGCCGCGCCGAGGCGGCTCCGAAGCCCCTTCTCGTTCGGCATCAGCTTGCGCGCGCGCTCGTAGCTCTCGGCCGCGCCGGCCGCGTCCCCGGCGCTCATCTGCAGATCGCCGAGAGTCTCAAGGGCTGCGCCGCGCGCCGGGTCGCGCGCGATGCCCAGCTTTAGCTGCTCGATCGCCCGCTTTGTTCGCAGCGTGCCGGCAAGAATCGAGGCGTAGGTGAAGTGGGCATCGGCCTTGTCCGGCCACTGCTCCACGGCCTTGGCAAGCGTTTCGTTCGCGCGTGCCCAGTCCCGCGCGGCCACGGCCGTGCGCCCGAAGCCGATCCAGGCGTCGGCGCGCTCCGGGGCCACCTGCACGGCGGAGGCGTAGCATCGCTCGGCGTCGACGAACCGGCCGTTCGATTCCAGCCGCTTCCCCCGCTCCATCAGTACGGCCGCCGGCGCGTGCGGCTGCCCCGCGGCAAGCTCAAGCGCGGCGTCGCTCATCCGCGCTGCCTGCCACTGCGAGACCGCGCCGGTAGCCACCACGCGCCACACCGCGCCTGCGGCCACGACGACCAGGCCGACCGCGAGCAGCAGCGCGAGCCGTCTCCGCCCCCCATGCGTCTCCGCACCCTCTGTAATCGCCATCAATAATCCCCACGGCCCCAGGTCGGTGGGGCACAAGGCCCACCCAACGCACGATCCGCTGCCAGCAACCAACAACCAGGAACCAGCTACCAGCTACCAGCTAGCGCCCCCACCCCTGTTCAATACGGAGTTTTCGGTCCACTCCGTTTATGGTAAATCGCTCCGTGGCGCCGGTGGACCAGCGGACGTCGATCCGGTCCAGCCGGTCGGTCTTGCCTAGCCCGAAGTGGACGAT
>DATGJU010000312.1:0-4801 GCA_035295045.1 Chthonomonadaceae bacterium | reverse complement strand
GGTGCTGCTGAGGACCGACCATCCGGCGCCCGCGAATCGCCTGGTCCGCTGGATGCGGCACGTCTACGAGCGGAATCTGGACAAGTCGATTCGCCGGCCGTGGTACATCACGGCGATCTGGCTCGGCGTGACGGCGATGAGCATCTGGCTCTTCTCGGTCACCGGGTCGGAGTTTTTGCCCAGCCTGGACGAGAACAACTTCCGAATCCGAGCCACGCTCCCGACGAGCATCTCGCTGCAGGCGGCGACCGACATCGCCGAACAGTTGGAGCGCGTGATCCTGGAGAATCCGAACGTCGAGCACGCGATCGCCTATACCGGCCGCGCATCGCTCGGCGGCGATCCCGAATCGGTCAGCAACTGCGAAATCTCGGTCCCGCTCAAGCCGCCAAGCCAGTGGAGAGGTGCGCGCACGAAGGCCGAACTGGAGGCGCAGTTGCGGGACAGCCTCTCGCGGTTGCCGGGCGTGGAGTTCGAGTTCTCGCAGGAGCTGGAGATGCGCAACGACGAGCTGATCTCCGGCGTCAACACGCCCATCGCCATTTTCCTGCGCGGGGACGATGCGAATACGCTGGTCTCCACCGCCGATCGCATCGCCGCCACGCTCAAGCAGATCCCGGGAGCGACCGATGTCGCCGTCGATCCGCTCGGCGGTATCGACAACCTGGACATCATCCCGGACAGGCAGGCGATCGCGCGCTACGGAATCAACGTATCGGACGTGATGGACGTGGTCCAGTCCGCGATCGGCGGCTCGCAGGCGGCGACGCTCTACCAGGGCGAACGGCAGTTCGCGATCCAGGTGCGGGTCCTGCCCAAATACAGAAACAACATCGAGGCGATCCGCAACCTGCTCGTCACTTCCAGCTCGGGCCAGAAGATACCGTTGAGCGCCATCGCCACAGTGGAAGTGAGGCAGGGTCTGGCCGAGATCGGCCGCGCCGACGCCAAGCGCCACCTCGCGATCAAGGCGGATGTCCAGGGCAGGTCGGTAGGCAGCATCGTGGACGAGGCCAAGCGCGCCATCGCCCGCGACGTGACGCTGCCGCCCGGCTATTCGATCACCTGGGGCGGCGCGGTCGAAGAGCTGCAGCACGCGATCGCCACGCTGACGTGGGCCGTGCCGGTCTCGCTACTGCTTATCTTCGTGCTTGTCTACGCCTGTTTCAACTCGATGCGCGACTCGCTGGTCGTCCTGACCACGATCCCGCTCGCGATCATAGGCGGCACTGTTCTCCTGCTGGTCCTCGGCCTGCCGATCTCGGTTCCGGCGATCATAGGCTACATCGCCAACTTCGGCACGGAGGTGCAGAACGGGACGATCATGGTCTCGTTCATCAATCGCGCCCGGCAGCGGGGCCTGTCCGCCCGCGAGGCGGCGGTGGTCGGCGCAACGGAGCGGCTGCGGCCGGAGATACTCAGCGCGCTCATCGGAGTGCTGGCGCTCATCCCGTTCCTCATGACGTCCGGCATCGGCGCCACAGTCGAGCGCCCGCTGGCGGCCGTCGTCATCGGCGGCATCGCGCTCTCCCGGCCGCTCGCCTGGTTCCTGTTGCCGACGTTCTACGTCGCGCTGGACCGCCTGGACCGGCGCCGCGTGCATCCGGGCGACACCGAGTCGGAGTTCGTGTGAGGTGGGTAGCTGGTAGGCGGTAGCCGGTAGCTGGTTGCTGGTTGCTGGTTTATATAGCGCTCACCGGTTGGGGGAAGGTGCGGGGTGATATGGCGATTGCACCGTGAACCGCGGACACGCTCCAGCCGATAATACGTGCAACGCCGGCACGACCGTTCGTCCGGTTGCGAACCTTGAACCTGAGGACAGGATTCGGACATGACGGACCCATTGGAAAAGACGATACAGAAATTGCAGATCGAGGTGATACTGCTGTCGATGGCCCTGTTGGCCGGCGCCATGATCTGGACGATGCAGATCGGCATGGCGGCCAACAAAATCGACCATGAGCTGGACCACGCCGGCGACGCCCTCAAGGAGCTGCGGCTGAGCGTTCAGAAGCTGGAGGCGAAGCGCGCATGAAAAAGTCGAAGCATTTCGGAACGCTTGTCATGCTGATGCCGATCGTATGCGTCGTCGCTTCCGCCGCGATCGTCACGCAGCAGTCCATTCGACGCACCGATCTCCAGCGGCGCTACGCCGCCTTCGAGCGCGAGCGGGACATGCTGGAGAAGCGGTACAGGGAGCTGCGCAAGGCCTCGGGCGTCAAGGGCGACGCGCAGGATGAGCTTGACGCCATGTCCGCGCGCCACGACGACGGAGACTAGCTGCAGCCGGCTCGAGTCCCTTTTCTCGCCCTGTTGTCAGCAGTGCCTCCGCGCCCGTCATCTTACTTGCCTCCCGTTCGCCGACATGCCGCTCAATAGCGGTATCTATAACATCGAATAGCTCGTCCTGTTCCTCGCAGATCGTCTGGTACGAAGGACCGGTCGATCCTCTCCGTCCGGCTGAAATCGACGCGCTCGGCCAGATCGGGACGCGCCAGCCGAAGGAGGCCGCGGAGGTTCTCCGGCGCATCGAGCAGCCACTTAACTCCGCGGTCGGCGAATTCGCGGACGGGCGGCTTCTGCTCCACCGGCATCTCGGCGTCTCCCTTCGCCCGCATTGTGGCGCAGGGCGCGTGAACTGGCAAGCGCTCCACCGCCGCAGGAATGGCGGCCCGCCGCGGCGAAGGGTGTGCGCGCCGGCCGAGAACCCGCTCGCCCGGAGCGGGCATATCCGCGATCGATGGAAGGGAACAACACGCAGTGGCGGCAACCTCGTGCAGACGATGAGCGGCAAAGAGCGCGGGACTCTAATCGCCGCGGCATTCCTGACGATCCTCTCCGGCGCGCTGAGCCGCGCGCACGCCAACGACGTCGTCGTATTCGTCATCACCGGCGTGACGCTCGCGCTTCTTGCCTCACTCGTAGGGCAGGCTACGGAGCACCTCGGGTCGCGGCTGAGCGCGGGCGCGACCGGCGTGCTCCAGTCGGCGCTCGGCAATCTGCCGGAGCTGTTCATCGGGATATTCAGCCTTCGGGCGGGTCTGATCACGGTCGTCCAGTCCGCGCTGATCGGCTCCATTCTCGCCAACTCGCTGCTGGTACTCGGCGTCGCGCTGATTGCCGGCGGTTGGAAAAACGGCACGCAGACATTCGGCAAGGAGGCGCCGCGGCTGATCGTCACGCTCAGCGCCCTGGCGGTCGCTGCGCTTATCTTCCCGACATTGGCGCAGATCCTCCACACGCCGGCCGCGGCCCACACGGGCGCGCTGAGCCTTGCAAGCGCCGTGGTGCTTCTGCTGGTCTTCCTGGCGAGCATTCCGGTACTCTCGAAGAGTAAAGAGATCGCGGCCCCAATCGAGGAGATCGAGGCGGAGCCTCAGCACACGCAGTGGCCGCTCTGGCTCGCGATGCTCGTGCTGGTGATTGCCGGGCTGGGCGCAGCCTTCGTCTCGGACTGGTTCGTGGACGCGCTGAGGCCGGCGACGAAGGCGCTCGGCCTGTCGGAGGCGTTCACCGGGCTGGTGATAGTCGCGATTGCGGGCAACGCCGTAGAGAACGTCATCGGCGTCCAGCTCGCCATCCGTAACAAGATGGACTACGCACTGAGCGTGATCCTAAACAGCTCGCTCCAGGTGGCGCTCTGCCTGATCCCGATCCTGGTACTGCTCAGCTACGCCGTCAGCCGGAACCACCTGTCGCTCGTGCTGTCGCCGCTGCTGATCGCCGCCCTGGGCGTAACGACGCTTATCAGCGCAATGATCGTCTACGATGGCGAATCCAATTGGATGGAGGGCGTCGCGCTGATCGGACTGTACGGCATCATAGCGGCCGCATTCTGGTGGGGATGAGGGCTGATAGCTGGTAGTCAGTAGCTGGCGAATGCATCAACGAGCTACCGACTACCAGCTGCCCGCTGCCCGGGCGTGGGGGCGAGGGACGAGGATAGGAGATAGACGATGGGTTATGGGAACTACCATGAGAGCATCGAATCGGCGCGGGATGCCATGCGCAGTACGCGCGCCGTGGACGCCGGCATGTTTGCGCGCGCCTCGGGCGGTCCGGAAGGCGGCAAGCAGGGCATTCACCCGATGCTGGACATCCGCCGGCCCAACGGCAAGCAGGTCGTCGCGAGCGAGCAGCACCCGTTCCCGACTCCGATCGCCATGTTCATGGACGTGACGAGCAGCCGCGGTCCCGACTCCCTGGCGCTGTACCAGGCCGTGCCGGCGCTGCTCGGCAGCCTCAGGTCGCTGGACCTCGTCTCGTCGCCGCAGATCGCCTGGATCGGCGTGGGCGACGCCAAGAGCGACGTTGCCGGCCTGCAGTTCTCGCCGTTCGAGTCGGACGCGCGCATCGACCAGTGGCTGAAGGAGCTCTGGCTGGAGGGCGGCGGAGGCGGCACCGGCGAGGAGTCGTACGAGCTGGCGGCCTACGCGGCAGGCCACTGCGTCGACTACTGCACGGAGGCGCAGGGACGCAAGGGCTACGCATTCATCTTCGGCGACGAAGCGCCGTACCCGGCCGTCTCGGCCTACGAGACGCGCACGGTGCTGGGCCTAGATCTGCAGGAGGACGTTCCGACGGAGCAGGCGTTCGAGCGGCTGCGCAGGCTGTTCCACGTCTTCTTGATCCAGCCGCGCGCGACCGCGGAGGAGCGCAAGCAGGCGATCGACTCGGAGATGAAGAGGCGCCTGGAGGCGGAGGGCGGCCAGTTCCGCGAGGTCGATATCCGCTTTACCATGCGCTGGGACAATCTGGACCTGCGCGCCTACGAGTACTGGGACCTGGACCTGCACGCGAA
>DATGJU010000311.1:0-2613 GCA_035295045.1 Chthonomonadaceae bacterium | reverse complement strand
GAGCCGCCCGACGTGTTCCTCATCGCGAACGGCTTCCGCTGCGCGCGGTGAGGCGGCAGATGGTAGCTGGTAGTGGGTTGGGGATTGCGTTGCTCGACAGTGATAGGGCGCTGGGGCGCCGGCCTCTGACGCCGGTCCCCTGGCCGCTATCTTGCGCCGGACCGCGCGCGGTCGCCGGCCGATCCGGGCTTGTAGGCGGTGATGTCGCCCTGATCGCCGTCGTCCTGAGAGCGCTGCTATATGAAGTTAATTGTGATCGATTCGCCGGCGGGGACGGCAACCGGCTCCGCGAAATCTATCCGAAACGTATCGCCCTCGATCTGGACGGAGCACTCAACAACCTGGCCGGCAACGACCGCGTTTACCGATACCGCTAGCCCCTCGCCCAGGCCGCCGATATCCGGCGCCTGCCTCCCGCCAGGACGGCGCTCATCCGGTTGCCCAACCGCTACCGTCTTTAGTTTCAGCTCGCCCCACGCCGGCGCCAGGCGGACCGTTCGCTCGCCGCCGGTCACCGAAATCGAGGCGCTGCCCCAGGCGGTCGCGGTGATGAAGAAGGCCCGGAAGTCGTCCGCAGCGACCCGAGGCGCTATCGTCAGTGTGCCGGCCGCAGTGTCCAGGTCGTAGCCACAGGCGGCGTCCAGCAGCGCCCAGCTCGACATCGCGCGCACATAGTGGTCGCCGCACTCGATGTCGTTCCAGGGGCTGCGACGCGCGCCGTTGTACCGCTTGCGGACCGCCGACAGGATTTTGATCGCCTCGTCCGGCATATCGGCGTAAAGGCAGAGCGCGGCGACTTCGTACTCGATGCCGGTCCACACCTCGTCCGAGTAGAGCGTCGGCACCGCCGGCCGGCCGCCGCGGGGCCAGGAACAGACGAGCAGGCCCGGCTCGTCGTCGCTCGCGAACTGGCGCGGAACCTGCTTGTGGCCCACGAAGTTCTCGCGCAGGTTGTGCCGAACGATCGCCGAGATCGCTGAGCGGACATGCTCCTCCGGCAGCACGGCCCCGAGCGCCATAACGCTGGCCCACCACTGGCCCAAGAGTTGGTCCGAGTGACAGCCCTGGCCATAGTTCTGCTCCGGGTTCTTCTCGGGATCGTAGACCTGGATGAAGTACTCGCCATTCCAGAGCTGGCTGTCGTATCCCGCGGAGCCCTTCTGGAACCGCACGCGGTACTCTGCGGCGAGCTTCGGCTCGCCGTGAATCCGCGCCATCTCCTCGGCGGCGCGCAGGGCGGCCAGATAGAGCGTGCCGACGAAGGTGTTTGGTCCGAACACGCTGATATCGTACGTGTTCGGCTGCTCGCCCTTCAGCACTCCGTCCGCATCTGTGTCGTGCTCCGTCATCACGTGCCGCATCGCCAGCTTGATTTTGGGCCACGCGCGCGCCAGCCAATCCGGGTCGGCGCTTCGCTTGTGCTCGCGATAAGATTTCAGGACCATGCTCAGCAGGCCATCCAGCGCCGGCTTCTCCGGCCCGCCGATGGGGTGCTCCCACGGCCTCGGCAGGTACAGCGGCAGCGTGACGCGGTGCGGGAGGTAGCCGCTGGCGTGGAGCTGGTCGAACAGCTCGGTGTCTCGCATCGAGCGCTCCAGGCCGGGGAAGAGCGCCGCGAGACTCATCTCGTAGGTCCAGACGTGCGTGCAGTTCATCGGGCAGCAGCCGCCGGTCCCGTCCCAGCCGCCGGTGCTGGCTCCGTTGGACCCCTCGAAGCCGAAGAAGCGGCCATGCTCGTCCCAGAAGCAGGTGGGCGTGCGGACGATCGACATCTGCGAGGAGACGCAGTCCAGCAGGACTGGCGGGAGCGTGCTGTCGAAGAAGGCGTCCTGGAAGGCGTGCGTCACGCTGTCCAGCCGCTCGAATTCGTCGCGCACGTGCTCAGCTACGGCGGCCGCGCCGGCGAACCGGGCCGCGTAGGCGTTGCCGATCCAGAACTGGCTCTTCTTGTCGTCGATGCGCGAGAACCACTGGGCGTAGTCCACATACCGGTTGGGAAAGTGCCAGCAGAGCAGCAACGTGACGGAGCGCGAATCGCCTGCCGGCACGTCGACCGCGGCGGACACGGCGCCGTCGATCGTCCGGCCGCTCGGAGACGGGCCGGCGGCCGGCGCTCCCGGCAGGACGTCTCGCTCCATTGCGTCGCGCCAGAAGCTCTCCCGGCCGCCGATGTCGGCGTGCGCGGTGACGGCGACGTTCCCGCCCTCGGGCTGCAGCGCGGCGAGGCAGAGGGAGCCGTTCTTGGGGTGAAGGGCCGGCAGCGCGCCGTTCTGCATCAGCAGCCCGGCCATGCCGCGCAGATTGAGGGCGCTGTTCGTGTTGCCGCCGTACTGCGCGCACTCGGCGCCGCGGATTTCGCGGACGCCGTCCCACCCGACGAAGTTTTGGAGGAACGCCGTAAAGGAGACCCGCGCCGGACGGTCGGCGGGATTGCGCGCCGTGAAGCGGAACACGATTGCGGGGACGCCGGACGCCTCGGCGTCGAGCGGACAGAAGGGCGAATAGGCCTCCAGCGATACCTGCACCGGCAGCGCCTTGTCCTCATAGCGTATCCGTGCGATGGGGTACTCGCCCTCAAACTCGGTCGCCTCGACGCCGGGAACGGCCTTAAGC
>DATGJU010000310.1:0-9394 GCA_035295045.1 Chthonomonadaceae bacterium | reverse complement strand
CGCGCTTCGTGTTGGGCTGCATGCAGGACGCTACGATCCCGAGTACGAGCCACATGAAGAGCGAGACGGTGCCCATCTGCCAGGATGGGCTGGCGATCGCGTCAACCAGGATGCCGACGGTGCTCGCCATGGCCCCGATGAGCAGGGTCCGGCGAATGCCGTCGTCCATCTGCATCGCCCGGCGGGCGCCGATGAACAGCAGGGTTCCGGGAATGGCCAGGAAGAGCACCAGGCCCAGGATACCCACTTCGGACGCCGTCTGCAGGTACAGGTTATGCGCCTGCTCCGACAGCGACGGGCGAATGTGCAGGTCGGCGACGGGCAGGCCGATGCCGGCGTACTGGTGCGCCATCGTCGGGAACGTGCCGAGGCCATGGCCAACGACCGGACTCTGCATGATCATCTTGCTCGCGCCGGCCCAGGTGGCTTCGCGCGCGTTCCACGTCGCATCCGCCTGAACGGCGTTCAGCGTGGCGGCGCGCCCGAACACCGAAGCCGAGTTCGGCCACATGTAGAGGAAGAAGCCGACCGTCAGGACGAGCAGAACCGCGTGAACGGCCACCTCGTGCACCCGGACGGGCTGGTTGGAGCGCTGCTTCTTCACGATCTGGACGAGCGAGGCGACGGCCAGCACGGTGAGGGCGGAGGCTCCGCCGATCCACGCGCTGCGAGAGTGGGCTGCCAGCAGGCCGGCGGCCGCGAGGACCGTGGCCGACTGCGCGAATAGTTGGCGGGCCAGGCTCTTCTTCTCGCACACTGCGACGGCGGCGGCCACAGGCAGGAGCGCCATGAGGCAGGAGCCGTAGAGCTGGTGGTCGCCGAAGAGGCCGGTCGCGAACTTACCCGCGCCCGAGTTGAACTGCACGAAGCCGGCGATCGAGATCACGCAGCAGAGGAACAGCACGACGTCCACGAGGCACGAAAGCTGATCCGAGCGGCGCACGTGATGCGCGATTGCGAAATAGAGAACGACTCCGCTGCCGAGGCGAAGAAACTCCTGGATCCCGAACTCGCGTGCATTCGCCGGAGCCATGAGGATCGAGGCGCCGGCAACTGCGAGGAAGAGCAGAGCGGGGAGGTTCGCCGGGGATTTCACGAAATCCACCATGCGGGTCCCAACTCCGCCTCGCCAGTCGGCGCGCAGGAGAAGCATCGCCAGGAGGACGATTGCGCAGCCCTCCAGGAGCACCGCGCCAAGCGCGGGATTGTGGGCGCTCACCGGCGCGAACGCCAGTGGCACCAGTACCGCCATCGCAAGGATGAACATTACCATCCGGTTGCGAAGGACGGGGGCCAGCCAGTTGCTGGTCGCGTTCATGGGTCCGTTTCCTTTCAGCCGTATCCAGCTCGCGGCGCCTGTCGCGTCCGCGTCCGATTCGGGCTTAGACTTTGCGCGCGCAGTGCCTGTCGCATCCGTGCGCGCAAATTGCAGTGGAACTCCCCCGGAGCGCCTGGTCACTCGGCAGGAACGTCTGTTGGGACGCGCCAAATAGCCTCATGTTTTCAGAGACACTCCGAACACACTGATTATACTCGCAAGCCTGGTTGAATTTGGAGTGCCTGCCCGTATTTTTTCGATAATATTTTTTTCGGTTAGATTCCGTCGAGAAAGCGGCCCGGGCTGAAGGTGCCTTTGGGATCGAGCGACTGCTTGAGGGTGCGATGGAGCGCGATGCCCACCCGGTCCTCGCCCCAGAGCGCAAGCTTTTGCGGCCGCGCGAGCGCCGGGTCGATCCGGGTCCACAGCAGGTGCGAGCCCACGGGCGCCGCGGAGCGCAGAGAGAGCGTGAGGGCGTGATCGGGGTTCGGCGAGGCGACGTTGAGCGTGCCGACCGCGCACTGCGCCGTCATCCGGAGGCCCGGCAGCAGCTCCAGGTTGCTCACCACGCTGGGAAGCTCCGTCGGCAGGCAGGTGATACGCGCCGAGAGCCGGACGTCCCGATGGAGGCGCGCCTGCACGTCGCGAAGATAGGCTGTCTCCGGCTCGCCGAGCGGCAGGGGCAGCGCGTCGATGCCGCGCTGGCGCACCTGCTTCGCCAGCGCCTCCTGCTGCCAGAGCACGCGCGCCGCGACGCCCTGGAGACCCGCGACGAGCGCGATCCGGCCTTCCGGCTCGTTGGTTGCGAGCATGTAGGCAGGCGCGGTCTCCGAGCGTGCCAGCTCCAGCCCCAGCTTCGCCGCCGCGCTTACGGCGGGCATCTGCCACGCGATGACCAGTTCGGCCTCGTTCATCGGTTGCACCTTGAACGTCAGCTCGGTAAGGATTCCGAGCGTCCCCCAGGCGCCGGTGAACAGCTTGCAGACGTCATAGCCGGCCACGTTCTTGACCACCCGGCCGCCGCCCTTAACCTCGACGCCGCCGGTCATCACCGCCTTCACCCCGATAAGCAGGTCGCGAGGCGTGCCGTAGCTGGGGCGGGAGAAGCCGGCGGAGTTGGAGGAGACGATACCACCGAGCGTGGTGCGCTCCGCGAGCGGGCAGTCGAGCGCCAGGAACTGCCGCCGGGCCGCCAGCGCCTGCTGGATTTCGTGGAGCGTAATGCCTGGCTCGCAGGTTACCGTCAGGTCGTCCGGCTGGTAGTCGATCACGCGGTTCATGCGCGCCATCCGGACGACGACATAGGCGCGCTTCTCGGAGGGCGGATAGCCGGTCAGAAGGCGGGAGCCGCTGCCGCAGGGCACGATCGCGACGCCGGCATCCTCGACGGCCCGAACGATCTCCGCGACCTCCGCCGCCGTGCCGGGCTGCACGACGCAGGCCGGCCAGCGGCCCCATTCGTGCGGAACGAGCGCCCGCCCGACGCGCTCGTCTCCGGGCGCCACCGCATCCGCGCCGACGATCGCGCGCATTCGCTCTGCAAGCTCCCTCGTGTCCACAACTGTTCTATTCCGCCAGCCAGACGGGGATTCCTGCGCCGCGGGTAGCCGGCAGCTGGTAGCCGGTAGCTGGTTGAATGCGTTCGCCAGCTACTAGCCACCAGCTACCTGCTGCCACGAAAAGGGTGGGCTGGAACTTATTCCTGCCAGGCTCCGTCGTTTCTTCGCGGCGAGTCTCCCCGGCCGCTCGCCGGCATTCGGCGGCAGCGCTGGGTTCCCATGGGCCGCCCGCACCGATCGAACGACCGGGCGGACGACGAAGTGACTGAAATGAGCGAGAAGATCGAAAATGCGCTTAACGAGAGCCGGATCCTGGTGCTCGTGGCGGAGGTCATGGTCTGCTTTCAGTACCAGGCGGTCTTTCAGGCCGGATTCGCGAAGCTGCCGCCGTTCTCGCAAACGCTGACGCTTGTCGGGCTCTGCCTGCTCCTCGCGGCACTGATACTGTTCATCTCGCCCGCGACCTATCACAGGATCGTGGAGCCGGGCCGGCTGACCGACGCGTTCAATCGATTCATCACGCAGGTGCTTACGATCGCGCTGCTTCCGTTCGCGCTCGCTGTCGGCATCGATTTCTACATCGTGGCGGCAAAGCTCTACGGTCGATCTGCGGGCGTTATCGGCGGTGCGGCGGGCGCCGCCGTAGCGATTCTGTTATGGTACGGCCTGGAGCTGGCGATAGCGGCGCACGAGGGCGTGCAGGGAAGGAGAGCGAATCCAATGCCGGACGAGGAGACGCCGCTCAAGGAAAGGATCAAGTTCGTGCTCATGGAGGCGCGCGTCATTTTGCCGGGCGCCCAGGCGCTGCTTGGCTTCCAGTTCGCCGCCGTGCTGACGGAGCGGTTCGACAGGCTTGGAGGCCTGGACAAGGCGGTCCACGTGGCCAGTCTCGGCGCCGTGGCCCTGTCCATCATTTTGCTCATGGCGCCCGCTGCCTTCCACCGCATCGTGGAACATGGCGAGAATTCGGAGCGGCTGCACGCGTTTTCGAGCGCCATGGTGCTCGCCTCGATGGCCTTTCTCGCCATCGGAATCTCCGGAGACGTCTTCGTGGTTGTCCAGGTGGTGGCGAAGAGCGCACAGCAGGCGTGGGCCGCGAGCGCGTTGACGCTGCTTGCATTTAGCAGCGTCTGGTTCGGCTATATGCTCTTCCGCCGGCTCGGGGAGTCCGGCGCGCCGCGCCACGCGCCCGCGGCCACGAAGACGTAGCAGACGGACCATCCGCGGCGCGGTGGGCCGAGAGCCGGGCTGTCGGAGCGCGGCAGCAAAGGATGCATGAGGGCCCGGTCAGCGCCCGGCCGCGCCGCAGCCGGCGCACTCCGTGCCACTCCCCCGCGGATCGATATTGGAAAGTGAGGATGCCATCGCCGCACCGCTTACGACAAACGAAGACCTCCATGGAAACGTGCCGGACGACTCGCCCGCGGCCATCCTGATCGTCGACATGATCAACGACCTCGAGTTCCCCGGCGCGGAGGCGCTGTTCGAGGCTGCTCTGCCTGCCGCGAAGCGTATCGCCGAGCTAAAGCGGCGCGCCTGCGCGGCTGGAATTCCGGCCATCTACGTGAACGACAACTTCGGCAAGTGGCGCTCCGATTTCCGCTGCCAGGTGCGCCACTGCCTGGATCATCCGGTGCGCGGCCGGCCGATCGCGCGGCTGCTCGAGCCGGCGGAGGAGGACTACTACGTCCTGAAGCCAAAGCACTCGGGCTTCTACGCCACGCCGCTGGACCTGCTGCTGGCCTATCTCAAGGCGACGACCGTGATCTTGACGGGCATCACGGCGGACGACTGCGTCACGTTCACGGCCGGCGACGCCTTTATCCGCGAATACCGGCTGATCGTCCCCGCGGACTGCATCGCCTCCGAATCTCCGGCGCGGACCGCGCGGAGCCTCGAGTGGATCAGCGAGGCGCTGGACGCCGACGTTCGCCCATCCATCGAGATCGACGTAGGCTCCCTGCGGCGATAGCAGCAGGCGAGATACGGCGAGTGAACAGGTTACCGCGAGGCGCGCAGCGAATAGAAGCGGCAGGTAGAAGCTTCAGAACGATCTACGCGCCGACTGCTCCCGCGCGCAGCGACGCGACGGGTCTGTCTTGTCGACGGCGCCGGATGGGCGCCGCGGATAGGTGACCGACATGGCAGTAGAATCCGACGAAGACGCAAGAACGGCCGTGCGGCCCGGCAGGGCGCCGGACGATCCGATCGCGGTGGTCGGGCTCGGCGCCTCCGCGGGAGGCGTCGGAGTCCTGCAGACGCTGTTCGACGAGATGCCGCCGGATAGCGATCTTGCGTTCGTCGTCGTGATGCATCTCTCTCCGGAGCATGAGAGCAGCCTGGACCAGGTCCTCCGCAGTCGGACGAGCATGCCTGTGACGACCGTGGAGAATTCCGAAAGGCTCGTACGGAACCACGTCTATGTGATACCGCCGGGCAAGCACCTCGCACTGGGCGACGGTCTCCTTCAGGCGGTTGACCCGCAGCAGCCCACGGGCCGGCGAGTCGCGATCGACCTGTTCTTCAGAACGCTTGCCGCGGCATACGGCTCGCGCGCTGTGGCGATCGTGCTGTCCGGAATCGATTCGGACGGAGCGATAGGCGTAAAGCACGTCAAGGAGCAGGGCGGCCTAACCATCGCGCAGGACCCGGACGAGGCCCAGTTCGACAGCATGCCGCGCTCCGTGATCGAAACGGGCATGATCGATTGGGTGCTCCCCGTCGGCCAAATGCCCGCCAAGCTGGTCGAGTTCGTGGAGAACGAGCGGCGGATGCACATGCCGCCGGAGAATATCTCGGGCGACCCGCTGGACGACGCGGACGACGTGAACTCAGGCGGTCCGCTCCGGATCGATCAGCAGCCCAGCATGAGCGATGAGGCGGCGCTGGTGGAGGTCCTGCGGTTCCTGCGCAGCCAGACAGGGCACGATTTCGGGCACTACAAGCGAGCCACCATTCTACGGCGGCTGGCCCGCAGGATGCAGGTGAACCTGGTTGACAATATCGGCGGCTATCTGAGCTTCCTGCGCACGCATACCAGCGAGGTAACGGCCCTCCTGCGCGATTTTCTTATCAGTGTTACGAACTTCTTCCGGGATAGGGCGGCCTTTGCCGCGCTCGAGGCGCACATCCCCCAGCTCTTTGCGGACAAGCAGTCGAGCGACCAGATCCGCGTCTGGACGGCAGGATGCGCCACGGGCGAGGAGGCCTACTCCGTGGCCATCCTGCTGCAGGAGCACGCCGGCAAGCTGGACAATCCGCCCGCGATCCAGGTTTTCGCGACGGACCTGGACGAGGAGGTGATCCAGATCGCGCGCAACGGCAGCTACCAGCAGACGATTGAGGCCGACGTCTCCACGGAGCGGCTCCGCAGGTTCTTCCAAAAGGAACATGGCCGCTATCGCATAAAGAAGGAGATCCGCGAGCTAGTGCTCTTCTCCGCCCACAACCTGCTCAAGGATTCCCCCTTCTCGCGACTGGACCTGGTAACCTGCCGCAACCTGCTGATCTACCTTAAGCGCGAGGCGCAGGAATCGGTGCTGGACGTATTCCACTTCGCGCTTCGGCCGGGCGGCCTGCTGTTTCTCGGCAACTCGGAAGGGATGACCGATTCCCACGCCATGTTCGCCGCGCTCGACAAGGTGCACCGAATCTACGTGCGCAAATCGATACCGCGGCCGCGCTGGCAGGTTCCTGCGTTTCCGCGGTCCGCGGCGCCCGGCGTTGCGCTGCGCTCATCGGGGCTCTGGCGCACATCCGCGTCGGCCGCGCCCATCCCCGCGGATGCCGCGCTCCATTCGGACGCGGGATTCGCGGGCAAATCCGGCGCCGATGGCAGGGGGCTGCTGTTCGGCGATCTCCACCTCCAGCTTCTCGAAAGGCTCGCGCCGCCGTCGGTCATTGTAGACGAGACTTACAACGTCGTTCACCTCTCCGAGAATGCGGGACAGTTTCTGAGGTTTGCGGGCGGCGACGTCTCGACCAACGTTCTCAAGCTCGTTCACCCGGGCATGCGCATCGACCTGCGGACCGCGCTGCTGAGGGCAGGCAAGGGAGAGGCAAATGTGACCGTGAAAGGCATTCCGCTCGATTTGAACGGCGAGCGCCGCCACATCAATCTCCACGTCCGGCCGATGCGGAGGGACGAATCGCCGGGTGGCTATTCGCTCATCGTTTTCGACGTTCTGGAAGACGGCGTGCAGCCGGAGCCCCGGCAGGATCCGCCGCACGCGATCTACAGCGACCTCGAAGAGGAGAACCAGCACCTTAAATCGCAGCTCGACGCCACCGTCGAGCAGTATGAGGCCACCGTGGAGGAGCTGAAGGCCTCCAACGAGGAGCTGCAGGCCATCAACGAGGAGATGCGCTCGGCCACGGAGGAGCTCGAGACGAGCAAAGAGGAGCTGCAGTCGATCAATGAGGAGCTAACCACGGTAAATCACGAGCTGAAGTCCAATGTCGAGGAGCTCAGCCGCGTTAACAGCGATCTGCAGAACCTTATGGCCTCCACGGAGATCGGCACGGTCTTCCTGGACCGGCAGCTCCGCATTAAGCGGTTCACGCCGTCGGCGCAGGACATCTTCAACCTGATCGCGAGCGACGTCGGCCGGCCGCTGACCGACATTACACATAAGCTGAACTACGATAAGATCAGCGAGGATGCGGTTCACGTGCTCCGGGACCTCAAGACGACCGAGCGCGAGGTGCAGAGCGCCGGCCACTGGCTCCTGGTGCGGGTGCTGCCCTACCGAACCGTCGACGACCATATCGACGGCGTAGTCCTCACGTTCATCGACATCACGGACCGCAAGCGCAGCGATGAAGAGCGGATGGCGCTCGAGCGGCAGGCAGCGGCCTGGAGGGAGCGGAACCGCGTGGCGCACGAGCTGCACGATACGCTCGCGCAGGCGTTCACGGCGATCAAGCTGCAGCTCGACGCCGCGGAGGAGGCGCTGGGCGCCACGCCGGACGACAGCCACACAGCGATCCTGCGGGCGCGGCGCATCGCCGAGGAGAGCCTGCGCGAGACGCGGCTAACCCTGCGGTCGCTGAGAGCGCAGGGAATGGACACCGAGGGGCTGGCGGGCGCGCTGCAGGCGATCGTCGCGCGCAACACATCCGGAGGCAAGCCCAAGGTCAGCTTCAGCCTCTCCGGCGCGCCGGTCGCGCTTTCGAGCGAGGTGGACGACGCGCTTTTCCGGATCGCGCAGGAGGCGCTTACGAACGCGCTGCGCCACGCCGAGGCGAAGCGCGTGACAATGCGACTTGCCTACTCCGCGGAGGCGGTCGAGTTAACGGTGACGGACGACGGCAAGGGGTTCGACGGACATGCTTCGTTGTCCGGACAGGGCGTGAGCGGCATGCGCGAGCGAGCCGCGCAGGTCGGGGCCACGCTCGCGATCGAGCGTGCGCGGCCCCGAGGAACGACGGTTGCGGCGAAGCTTGCGGTGAGTCAGGGCTAGCGCTCGGCAGTCCTCCATGCCCTGGGCTCGGGATCGCGACCCAACATCGATCGGAGCGGCCGGCTGCAGGTTCCTCGTCACCCCTCCTCAATATCTATCTTTTGATAGATTGCCTTTGGTATTCCTTCAAACTATACTGAACTCATCGCGCGCTGGTTCTCCTTGTGTCAGCGTGCGGCCGTCAAGGACGACGGCTATCAAACGAGGATGGCCCGGGCTCCGGACGGCGCGGGTCGTCCTCGTTTTGGCTCCCGCGCAGCTTCCGGATGCCTTTCATATCAAACGCCGTCCAGCTCCCGTCCCGGGATGGTACCGCCGACCATGCTGTCAACGCCCCCGGTCTCCGATGGAGACCTGCTTACGCTGCTGACCGAGAACGCGCCCGAGTATGTCATATTCACCACGGACCATGAGGGCGTCGTCACGTGTTGGAACGACTCCGCAACGCGCGCGCTCGGCTATACCGCCGAAGAGATCGTCGGGCGGCCGGCCGCGCGGCTGTGGAGCTCCGCAGGCCGCGAAAGCGCCGCGCCAGGCGATGCCCCTGATCCTGAGATGGGCAACGGCGCTGCGCGTCGCATATGCGTTCACAAGGACGGATCGCGCCACGAATTCGACGGCCGGACCGTGCCTGTAAACGGAACCGACGGCGCGCCCCACGGCCATGCGCACATCCTGAAGCGCGCCGACGCTCTTGCGGACAAGGTTCGTAGCCTGCAGCGCTCGTGCGGTCTTCAGGTCGCCGAGACGCACCGGTGCATCAAGGACAGCCTGCAGACGGCCGAAGCCCTGGTCGACATATCGGCATCCTCGTTCGGCGAGCACGTTCCGCGAGAGCGGGTCAAGCGAGTCGGCCGGAACATCCAGGCCCTCGCCGCCATCCACGACGTCCTTCTGCGCCAGCCGCCGGACGATCTGCTGCGCCGCTACGTGCTCGCCACCGCCGCCGTCGAAGTGCTGGAGCCGGTGCTGCAGCAGGTCGCGGGCGCGCGCCGCCTGTGCTTCGACGTCGAGCCCGTCCGCCTGTCGATGAAGACGGCCGGCGCGGTCTCGGT
>DATGJU010000309.1:0-6481 GCA_035295045.1 Chthonomonadaceae bacterium | reverse complement strand
ATTCATCAACTGGTTCAGCGCGGGACCGATGAAGTCGATGAACTGGACCTCGAACACGGGCGTCCAGCCCGTCGCGCTGAGGCCGACCGCCACGCCGACGATCGTCGCCT
The DNA here is from genome assembly GCA_035295045.1 of Chthonomonadaceae bacterium. GTDB lineage: Bacteria > Armatimonadota > Chthonomonadetes > Chthonomonadales > Chthonomonadaceae > DATGJU01. The sequence goes on along the minus strand of DATGJU010000309.1, from coordinate 6,371 downwards.
CCGCGAGCGGCGAGTTCAGTACGCGGCCCGGAAACCGGTGGGAAAGCCCCTTCGTTATTCCGAACACGCCGCCTTTGGGGTCCTCGATGTCCTCGCCGAAGATCACCACGCGATCATTCTGCTGCAGAGCGCGGAGCAGCGTTTCGTTGACCGCCGACACCATATTCGTCGCGCTGCCGAACTGAACCGGAGGCGGCTCCGGCGCAAAGACGGGACCGAACAGCTCGCGTCCGGCCTCGGCGGGTTCGGGATCCTCATCGCTCGACGCGGTCCGGTAGTCGCCATCGACGCGCCGGACGATGTCGGCAAGCTCGGCCTCCCACTCGGCAGCCGTCATCAGGCCGTCGCGGATGAGCCGGGCCGCAAGCAGATCGATCGGGTCGCGCTCCTGGTCGGCAGTCAGGTCGTCGATCGCGCGATAGACCCGCTGATCGTCGCTGCTGGTGTGCGAGCAGAGCCGGTCCACGTCGCACCAGAGCGCCGTCGGACCGCCGCCGGAGCGCGCCTTCGCAATCGCTTCGGCCGCGGCATCGTACACCGTGACGGCGTCCCGCGCGTCGATGTGCCGCATACAGGCCTCGCCTAGCGCGCCCAGCCGATAAGGAAACATCGACGCGGTCGGGGTGCTGATGCCGTACCGGTTGTCCTCGATAACGTATACTACTGGCAGCAACTCCTGCAAGGCGAACGCCACCGCCTCGTAGAACTCACCCTCGCGGATCGCCGCGTCGCCGACGGTGCAGACGACAATTCGGTCGCCGCCCTCCATCTTCGCGCCCCAGGCGGCGCCTGCCGCGGGAATGCACTGCGACGCGGTCGGTGTCGCCACGGAGAAGATGTTTCGCGACCGGTCGCTGAAGTGGCCGGGCATCTGCCGGCCGCCGCTGCTCGAATGGCGCTTCGCGAAGTAGGCCAGTGCGAGATCGTAGTTGGTGACGCCGCGTGCGAGCACCAGCGCGCGATCGCGATAGTAGGGAAAGAGATAGTCGCTTGGTGTAAGGAGGTAGGCGATGGCTGCCAGCGCCTCATGGCCCATGCCGGAGACCTGAAACCAGCCCTTGCCCTGGCGGAGGAGAATGCCCTCTCGCCGGTCGCCTTCGCGCGACAGCGCCATCAGGTGCAAGAGCTCGCGGAGCGGAAGCTCCGTGCGCGTCGGTGAAAGAGCCAGCTCCATAAGCCACCCCTTGTAATCTCGGTTTAGGTTTCCGGGTGGGAAACACGCGCGTGCGCGGTCTTTTGGACCGCGGCTGCTTAATTATACGCGATGCGACGCCGGATTCTCGCCGTGATCGCGCGTCGGCGACCGTCGCGCGCGCGCATGTTACATGTGCCGGCGGAGCCGTGTCTAATCGCGCGGCGAGTCCGACTGGACCGGCGAAATGGCTAAGGAAGGCGCAAAGATGTCCCACGTACCGCGAAAGCGATCTGACCTACGGCTACTGGGCCGCCTCCTGGCGGCGACTCTGCCACTTTTTGCGGCGACGCCCGCTCCAGGACATGCCGCACCGCCCCCGAAGAAGCGGCCCACGGCCGCGCCCGCGCGTAAAGGGCGCGAAACCGTAATCATCGACGACGCCTGGCGCTTCTGCCCGGATCCTGGGGGCACGGGCGAGACTGCAGGCTGGCCGAAGTCACCGCCCTCGGACGCGAAGCCGGTCGCCGTACCGTCTACCTGGCCAGCTGGCGGACCCGCAGTCGGCTGGTACTTCCGCGATGTCGAGCCGCCCGCCTCCTGGCGCGGACAGACGGTTCGCCTCTGCTTCGGCGCCGTCGCTGAGCGTGCCAACGTATGGCTGAATGGCGACCGTGTCGGCGGCCACGACTGCGGCGCAACTCCCTTCGATATCAACGTGACCAAATCGATAAAGATCGGCGCCAAGAACCGGCTGGCGATTCGTGTCGAGGGCATACCGTCCGGCACGGAAGGCCGCGGACGGTGGGGAGGCATCTGGCAGGATGTAGCGCTCGTCGCGCACGATGAGGCATATATCAGCGACGTTTTCCCTTACGGCGGTCCGCTCGGCAACCTGCGCGTCGACGTCGAGCTGCTGAACACGAGCGATAAGAGTGGCGATGCGTCGCTGGATGCGCGCGTGCTGCCGTCGGGCCAATCGAAACCGGATATCAAAGCTACCGGCCAGATTCTCAGCCTTACGCCGAAGCGAAACGAGACGACGATGCTCGTAAACGTCGCGCGTAATCGGCTGACCGCATGGTCGCCCGAAAGCCCGGCGCTCTACGATCTCGAGCTGGTGTTCCATCAGGACGCCGACGTGCTGGATAAGACACGGACGACGTTCGGATTCCGGGAGCTGGAGTGGAGCGGAGGTCAAATACAGTTGAACGGCGTCCCGTTCAAGGCCGACGTGGCGGGCGCCAGTCATGCGCCGGCGCCCATGCCCGCCACTCCACAGGAGCTGTCCGCGGCCCGCGATTCCCTCCGGGCCCTCCACGGCGCGGGAACGAGCGCGATATACCTGGACGCGCCCCACCCGGCGCTGCTGGCGACGGCAGACGAGATCGGCCTCGCGGTGATTGAAGGTCCTCGCGCGGGACAACCGGCAATCGCCGCGACAGCGGAGCTGCTCGCGCTCGTGCGCCGCGACCGTTCGCACCCGTGCGTTCTCGCCTGGGACATTCGCGCGCTCGGCGACGACGCGGCAGCCGGCGTTCGCAAGCTCGATCGCACGCGCTTCGTCATTCGATCCGTCGGTGGTGTGCTCCAGATCGCGCCGCCGCACACCGAGGAGCTCAAGTTCGCGGCCGCGCCGGCCGGCCTTACCGCTCACTGAACCGGCGGCTATTTTGGGGCGGGGATCGTGTACAGCTTGCCGTGATCGACCAGACTGATGCTGGCGCCGTCGGTCCGCCACATCACGCCGAAGGGGATCCCGTCTGCCTCTGCGCCGACGAGCGCCTTGCCGCTGCCGTCGGTTCGGACGACCCAGAGCCTGGCCTTGACGCGCGGCTTCGAGGGTATGTGAAAGAAGCGCGCCAGTAGCCGGTCCAGCGGGCTCTCATAATCCGATTGCACCAGGAGCGCGATCCGCGTTCCGTCCGGCGATAGTTCGGCCTCGGTTATCCCTGACGCATATTCCGGCAGCGCGGTCAAGCCGTGCGATACGAGCCGCGGGCTTGCACCGATCGTCTCCTCGGACCACTGGCACTGCGGCGATGTACCCTGACTCAGACGCGCTGGATCGAAGAAGACGATCGTGCGCCGCGGCGTTACCCCTATGGCCCAGCCGGATTGCGAATGCATGTCGCCGCCTGGCCGGCCCATCTCTCGCCCATCGAGCCCGATCTCGGCGACCGACACCGTACGCGCCTGCGCTCGCGGCGGACGAATGTCCAGCCATGTCCTGCTGCCCGGCGACCACAACGCCATATTGCCGGACCCTGCGCGCTGGCGCGTAGTAACGCCGGTCGCGACATCCGTGAGGCTCCAGCCGCCGTTTGCCACGCTGTTCCACAGGAGCCGCGTGCCGTCCCTCGAAAGCCTCCACGTCGCGACGGACACGCCTCCGCCGCGCTGCAGCGCGCCGCTCAATTCCGGGAGCGCAACGGCAGAGGAGCCGCCGGCCGGGACGCGTACCGCCTGCACGCTCATGCCGGCCGGCCGGAACGCAAGCAGCCGCCTGTTATCCAGCCAGAAATACCCGCCATACTCCGGCATCCATGAGCTCGCGTCCGCGACGGGGGTCGCGTGGTCCAGCAGGCCCGGCTCCGAACGGAAAACGTACGCCGCGATCACTGCCACCGCTCCGGCGCAGCCCAATGCCGTCAGCGCGCAGCAGTATCGCCGGACCGGACGTCGCGTTGCGGTCGCCATCTCACGCCACGCCGACTGATGGTTGCGCCTGCGCCGAGGTGGTAGTCTCCGCGGGAACGCGATAGGAGAGGACGCTGCTCACGCCCGGCTGCCGCATGGTGATGCCATACCAGTTTGGCGCGGCCTCCATCGTGGTCGGATTATGAGTGATCAATAGGAACTGGCTCCGCTCGCTGAAGTCGCGCACCAGGTTGGTAAACTTCTCGACGTTTACGCCGTCGAGCGGCGCATCGACCTCGTCCAGCAGCACGAACGGGCTCGGCCGCACCGCGAGAAAGGCGAACAGTAGAGCCGTCGCCGTCAGGGCCCGCTCCCCGCCGGACAGCAGCGACAGACTCTGCGGTTTCTTGCCCGGCGGCTGGGCGATCACCTCGATGCCGGTTTCGAGCACGTCATCCGGGCGCGTGAGCAGGAGCTTCGTCGCTCCCCCCTCGAAGAGGCGCGTAAAGATCCGCTCGAACTCAACCCGCACAGCGTCAAAGGTCGCCTGGAACACGCCGCGCGTGCTCTCGTCGATTTCCTGGATCGTCTTCATCAGCGACTCGCGACTTCGGTCCAGGTCGGCCCGCTGCGCGGTGAGGAAGTCGTACCGCTCGGTGAGGCGGTCGTACTCCGCGACGGCGCCCGTGTTCACATGGCCCATGGCGCGCAGCTCGCGGCGAAGCCGTCCCACCTCGATCGCCGTGCCGCGATCGATCGCAACGTCGTCCGGCCGCGCAAGCGCCTCCTCCCGACTTATGCCGTACTCTTCCTGCAGCCGCGACGCCGCCTGGGAAATCTGCATCTCCAGCCTCGCGAGCCGCAGCTCCGTGTCGTGCAGGCTCTTGGCCACCTCGCCGCGCCTCTGGACCTGCTCTCGCAATGCGGCCGTCTGCTCCAGGCTGCTCGCGAGCATCGCCTGCCGCCGCTCCGCCACGGCGCGCAGCGCTCTATCCGCGTCCGCCAGCTCGGCGCGCGTGGCGGCAAGCGAGGCCTGCAGGCCCTCCTGTTCCTCTTCTGCCTCGGCGGTCGTCGCCTCCGACGCAGCGCGCTCGGTAGACCGAGCCAGGTACTGCCGCTGAAGCGCCTGGTACGACGCCTCGGCTGTCGCGAGCGATCTCCTCAGGCCGTCCCGCTTCTCTCGCAGCCGCGAGATCTCCACTTCGAGCGCCACGGCAGATGCGCGGCAGGCGTCACGCTGCGCGGCAAGCTCCGCGGCCTGCTCGTGCAGCGCCGCGAAGGCATCGTCCGCACTCTCCTGCTCGGCCGAGCCGGCCTCCGCTTCCGCCTGGAGCCGGGCGATGTCCGCTGCGACCGAGGCAGCGGTCGCGGCCAGGCTCCGCTCGGCGTCGCTGCGGTCCTGCCGATCGCGCTTGAGCCGCGCGATGTCCCGCTCGGCGGCGGCGGCGGCCGTGCTCGCGGACGCTGCCTCCGATGCGATCACCGAATCTCGCCGGTCCGTGTCGGCGCGGGCCGCTTCCCTCGCGCGGATATCCTGCTGCAGCGCCTCCGCGTCACCGGACCGGCGCTCGGTCGCCTCCCGCAGCGCCGGAACTGCCGCCTGAAGGTCGTCGATCTCGCCCTTCCGGCCGACCAGGTGCGCGCCGCGACCCTGCAGCGAGCCGCCCGTCAGCGCGCCGCCCGGCGTGAGGAGCTCGCCCTCCCGCGTCACGATTTTGCTCCAGCCTCCGGCCCGCCGCGACAGCGCGATCGCCAAATCCATGTCCGGCGCGATCAACGTCCGGCCAAGCAGAAGCTGCAGCACCGGATCGTACTCCTGGTCGCATGCGACGACGTCGGAGGCATTTACCGCGTCCGAGCCGGCCGGAACCGGCGTCCGCTGGCCCGGGCGCAGCAGCGGCAGCGCGAGGAACGTGGCGCGCCCCGCGCGATTCTGCTTGAGCCACTCGATTCCGGCCTTGGCCTCCGCTTCGGTTAGCGTCACGATGTCCTGCAGGCTGCCGCCGAGCGCCACCTCGATCGCGACGCGGTATGGCTCCGGTACGCCCAGCAGCTCGACGACCGCGCGATAGCGACCGGCCAGTTGGCGCCGATTCACCGCGCCAAGCACCGCGCGGACGCCCTGATAGAAGCCCTCGTGGTTCTGCTGAAGCTCCGTCAGCGTGGTGAGCCGTGACGACTGCTCCGCCAGCGACCGCCTCGATCCCTCGAGCGCCGAGCGTGCCTGCGCAAGCGCCGCCGCCAGCTCCTTGAGCGCCCGTTCCTGGTTCGCGCGCTGCGCCGCAAGTGCGTCGCGCTCGCGCTGCTTTTCGGCGTTCGCGTGCACGGCGACATCCATCCGTGCCTCTGCCTCCGACAGCGCGGTCTCAAGCGCCACGGACTCCGTCGCAAGCCGCTCACGCCGTGCCGCCACGTCGGCAGACCAGTCGCATGCGGCCTTCAGCGCTGCGTCCAGCGAGGCCCTCCGCTGCGCGCGCCGCAGCCGCTCGCCCTGCCGCTCTTCGCTTGCGCGCAGAGCCTCCCGCACGGCCGCTTCGAGCTCCGCGAGCGCAGTCTTTCGGCCGGACCACTCGTCGCGCCGCGCCGCCTCCAGCGCTTC
>DATGJU010000308.1:0-5975 GCA_035295045.1 Chthonomonadaceae bacterium | reverse complement strand
TCGGGCCTGCTCTTCCGAACGGGCGCGAGCCCTCCGCAGCGATGCGGAGGGCTCGATTGTTTCTTAAAGCTACATCCGATTCCCCTCCGACTGCGTGGTGCAGCCGGCTTCGACGAAGAGGCCGTCCAGCCGGTTGCCGGTCAGATCGCAGTCGATCACCGCGCCCTCCGACGCCTCCGATACGTGGACGCCGAGCTGCTCGTTGCCGTTGATGCGGCAGTTGCGGATGAGCGGGTCGCTGCCCTGCCGTATTCGGATGCCGCCGAGCGCGTTGCCGTGGATGTCGCAGTCCTCGACGACGCCCATCCCGCGATCCCAGAACACGACGCCGAGCTGCTTTCCATCGTAGATCCGGCACGCGCGCAGGTCCACCCGGCTCTGCTCTCCGATGGCGACTCCCGGCAGCGCGTTCGCGTACACGTCGCACGACTCCAGGATCGCCTCCGCGCCCTCCTTGGCAAGAACTCCGACAAAGGCGCCATCGTGAATGCGGCACGCGCGCAGCTCCGCCTTGCCGCCGGGCCTCAGCTCGACGCCCGCCCCCGCGTTCGCGAAGATGTCGCAGGCCTCCAGCGCCGCGTCCGACGCGAGCCAGACGCCGCACTCCCTCCCGTCGCGGACGATACAGCCGCGCATCGCCACCTGCGCGCCCGTCTCGGCGAAGAGGCCGCTCTGCGCATTGGCCGCGATGTCGCAATCGATGAGCGTCGCGCGGCTGCGCTCGTGAACGGAGATGCCGGTCCGCTTGCCGTCCCGGAGCGTCGTCCGGCGCAGCAGCGGACTGCCGCCGTGCGACACCTTGACCCCTGCGAACGCGTTCCCGTAGATGCTGCACTCCTCGATCACGCCCTGCCCGGCCTGCGACACCCAGACCCCGTTCGAGTGGCCGTCGTAGATGCGGCAGCGTGTAAGCGTTGGGTTCGCGCTCTGCGAGATGATCACGTTACTCAGGACGTGGCCGTGGATTTCGCACTCATGAAGAGCGCCGAGACCGCCGTTGCGGATACTGATGCCCGTCTGCTCGCCGAGGAAGACCCGGCAGCGCACGACCTCCGGATGGGCGCCCGCGCCGATCGAAATGCCGATGCCGGAGTTCGCATGAACTGCGCAATCCTCTACGCGGCCTCCAGCGGCTTCGAAGCTGATCCCCGCGCCGTGGCAGTCGTGTACGGCGCAGCGTGCCAGGTGTGGCGAGGCCCCGCCCGATACCTCGACGCCGACGCCGCCGTGCCCGAACACCTCGCAATCCTCCAGCGCGCCGGCGGCTCGGTCCGAGACCGATACGCCTCCGGTCTTCCCGCCATAGATACGGCAGCCGCGAAGCAGCGGCCGCGCCTCCGGCCCATGAATGGACACACAGGCGGCCGCGGCGCCGACGATCTCGCAATCGTCCAGCGTCAAAGTGCCCTGTCCAATATCGATTGCGGGGTACTTGTGCACGTGAGATTGGTACGGCGTGGAGGGATCTGGGCGGCACGTGACGCTCAGGCCTCGGACGGTCGCTTCGCTGGTCCGCATGACGATGCACGGGCCGCCGCGCGCCTCGACGTGCACCGCGCCGCGCCCGCCGACGCCTTCGATCGTCACCGGCCGGTCGAGCACGATCTGGCCGCGGTACGTGCCCGGCAGCACGCGGATCGTGGCATGGGCAGGCGCTCCCAGGACCGCCTCCGTCAGGGTGCGAAAGTCGGCGTATTCGGACGGCGAGACGACGAGCGGCGGCGGGGACGCGGTGCTGGCTTCGGGCAGCCCGAAGGTGGCGTAGAACGCTTCGGGCAGGCGGGCGACGGGTGGCGGGACGGCGGAGGCAGTATCGGCCGAGAGCGCTTCAACAACCTGGCGGGCCGTCCAGCGCGCGGCCGGATCTCGCTGGAGGCAGCCGCGAACGATTCGGCCGAAGGGTTCGGGCAGGTCCGCCGGCAGCGTCGGCTCCTCGCTGGAGACGGCGATCATCAGCCGGTGCGGGCTGTCGCCCTCGAACGGCAGGCGGCCCGTTAGCGCCTCGGCCAGGAGCGCGCCCAGCGACCACTGATCCCACGCGGGCGAGACTTCGCCGCGATAGCTCTCCGGCGGCGCGTATGCGGCAGTGCCCGCCATCGCGCCGGTCTGCTTCGAGCCGCGGCCGTCGCCTGCGCTAACAAGGCCGAAATCGCCGAGCTTCCAGGTCCCCTTGACCCGCATTACGTTGGCAGGCTTCAGGTCGCGGTGGACGAGCGGGAAGGACTGGCCGTGCAGATAGACGAGGGCCGACGCGATCGCAACCGCCGCAGTTCTCGCGTCTGCCGCGGGCAGCGTGGCGCGCTGGATGGTCTCGTCCAGCGTCTCCTCCGCGAGCTCGGTCACGAGATAGAGGAGCGGCACCCGGTTGAGCTCGCACGCGCCGCAGGTGATGCTGCGGAGCAAGTGGGGATGGTCCAGGTTGGCGGCGACGATCAGCTCCTGCATCTGCGCCGCCTGGCGCGCCTCGTCCGTCTCCATCAGCTTCACGGCGACCTGGCGGATCAGCCGGTCCGCCACGACCTCGTCGGCGAGGAAGACGCCGCCGTAACTGCCGACGCCGAGAAGCCGGCGCAGGACATACTTGCCGTCGACGACCTGCTCCTCGAAGACGCGCCAGAGCCCTACGCTCATGGCTGCCCGGCGGAGCGGTCCATGCCGGCCAGCTCCAGGAGCAGATTGGCGAGCCGGATTATGCAGCCGTTCGCGAGCGGGATCGGGTCGGATGGGCCGCCGTCGCGGGAGACGACCAGCGCGCCGTCGATGCAGGTGCCGTTTCGGCTGCCGAGGTCTACGAGATGGAGCGCGCCGTCTACCCATAGCAGCTCGGCGTGCCGGCGGGAGATCATCGCGGGCGAGCCCAGCTCGCACTCCGTCAGGTCGATGTCCACCGTCACCTCCGGCGGATCCGCGCGCCCGATGCGGATCCGCAGCGCTCTCGGCGGCGGATCGAGCGGAAACGTGCGGCCGGCGCAGGGGCCGTTCAGTACGCGCAGCAGTGGACCGGCTGCCGGATCGGTCCGCGCTCCGGTCGCGTCGGCTGCCGGCCGCTCCTGCAGGCCGGGAATCGGGTCCCTTCCGAACCCTCCCATCAGGCGGCTCCGTCCGGCCGGCGGCTCTCTACCAGCATCCCGGTGGCGCGGTGCGCGTCCAGGCGTCCGCCGCGCTGGAGCGCCTCGAGTTGGCCCGTGGCCTTAATCGCCAGCGCGTTCTGGCCCGCCTTGCCGGCGGCATAGGCGATCTCCTCCAGCAGGGCGGCAGTCTGTTTGACATCTGTCGTACGATTCAGTTTCCAGCACGAGACGTTCAGCTCCCACTGCAGCCGGTCGCGATTGATCTCCGCGTCGATCCGCTGCGCCTCGAGATACGACTCGGTGTACCGTAACGACGCCGCCTGCTCCCGCTCCGGACCCGCATCGCCGTGGCAGAGCCCGACCGCGAGGACCGGCCGGTCGCCCGCCACGTCGCCGATTCCCGGGGCCGGCGCCTCGACGGAGACGAGCAGGTCGGTCGGCCCGTCGGCGGCCAGGCCGGCCAGCGGAACGGACACGGCATCGCCGGCGCCCGAAATCTCCAGCGGCAGGAACTCCGGCCGTATAGCGCAGCAGCCCTTGATTGCGACGCCCGGCAGCAGCGGCCGCAGCGCGAGGCGGCAGCCGGCGCCGGCGATCGACTGGCCGGCCGCGAGGCGTGCGCGAAGCTGAGGCTCCAGACCGTCCGGCGAATCTGCGTAGAGGAACGCGCCTCTGGCCCGGTCGCTCAGATCGACGAGAAACGCTGTGTTGAAGTTCGCGGCGTCGCCCAGCCCGACGGTGCAGAGCGCCACCCCGGCCTCACCCAGGCGGACCGCCCGGTCCAGCAGCCCGCCCAGCGCCTCGATGTCGCGGCCCTGCGCATCGGTCGGCCGGCCATCCGAGATCAGGATACCCAGCCGCACCGTCCCCGGCTCCTGCGGCAGCGCCTGTTCGAGCCAATCGAGCGCAAGCTCCGCGCGGGTAACGCCGTACGCGCGCAGCTCCGACGCGGCTCGGTCGCCGGCCGCCTGCGCCTCCGCGCCGCCCGGCACGCGGTCCAGCAGCGGAGTCACCTCGTTCGCGAAGCCGGCAAGTGAGATCCTGTCCTCCGGGCGAAGCTGCGCGAGGACCGCGCGGCAGGCAGACCGCGCGTGCGCGATCTTGTCGCCCTCCATGGAGCTGCTCGTGTCCAGCGCGATCGCCAGCCGGAGCGGAATCCCGCGCGCGGAACCGGCCCGGGCGCTGGGCCGGACGCGGACCCGCAGCACGTGCTGCGACGGCTCCGGGCCGCTTCGCGCCGGACGATCCCAGCCTGTCTCTAGCTCAAAGCTGGTGGTTGGCAGCTGGTAGCTGGTAACTGGCAGTTGGGAGCTGGCGTTCCTGGCAGTTTCCAGGTCAAACATCGCATCCTCCGGATGGCAGCTGGTAGCCGATAGCTGGCGGTTAGCGACCGGATTGCAGGTCAAATATCGCAGACCTCCAGGCGGCCGGTGGGATCCAGGCCGGCCTCCAGCGCGCGGCCGGACAGATGCTCCAGGCGCGGCACCTTCTCGAAGATCCAGCCGTTCAGCGGGCGCTCGACCAGCGTCTCCAGCAGCGACTTGATCCTCCGGCCGCCAAATAACAGGTTGTCCCGCTGCGCCATGCGCTCCGCCAGTACTTCGAGCACGGAGGGCCGGTAACGCAGCGTGAGGCGGTACTTCTCCATGCAGGCCGCCGAGAGCTTGTCGAGGAACTTCTGGCCGATCGCCTGGACGAATGCCGGCCGCAGCAGATCGAACACCACGATGTTGTCTCCGAGGCGGCTCAGCAGCTCGGCCCGTCCGATGCGGCTGGTGAAGTACCAGTCTACCTCCGCGCGGAAATGGGCGGCAACCTGCTCGTACGAAAACTCGTCCATGGTGTCGGCCTGAACTCGGTTCATGATGCCCTCGCGCAGCCGCACGCCGGTCTGCGGATCGGTCAGGTCCGAGGCGCCGATGTTGCTCGTGAAGATGATCGCGGCCTGGTTGAAATAGGCGGTCTGGCCCTTGCCGTCCGTGAGACGTCCGTCTTCTAGAATCTGGAGGAACTTGTCCAGCACCCGCGGGTGAGCCTTCTCGATCTCGTCGAACAGGAGGATGCTGTAGGGCTGCTCGATGACGCGGTTGGTGAGCTGCCCGCCGTCCTCGTATCCCATGAAGCCGGGCGGCGCGCCGGCCAGCTTCTCTGCCGCGTGCTCCTCCTTGTACTCGCTCATATCGAAGCGGGCGAACGCCCCTTCGTCGCCGAATACGAGCTTGGTGACGGCCTTGGCCAGCTCCGTCTTGCCCACGCCCGTCGGCCCAACGAAAAAGAAGATGCCCTTCGGCTTGCCCGTTCGACCGGTACTGTTTCCCGCCATGCTCAGGCCCACGCGTGCCGCCGTCAGCATGGTCGTCACGGCCTCGATCGCGGTCGGCTGCCCGATGACCTGGCTGGAGAGCTGCTCCCGCGCGCGGCGCACGCGGTCCGGCTTGAGCTGCTCCCACGGGTCTTCGCGCACGCCGAACTTGAAGAAGTCGACCAGCCGCCAGACCTCGTTGTGGCGCACGGGTATCTGCTCGCGCCAGGAGGTGTGGCGCAGCGCCTCCATGTCCATCGCCTGGAAGCCGTCGGTCAGGTCGGCGAACTCGTCCGCGACCTGCTCCAGGTCCGAGTGGTCCTGGCCGGCCCCAGTCACGTCCGAAACCGCGTCGCCGCCGAAAAAGCCCCCGGAGCTTTCGCCCGATCGGATGAACCGGACCGCGAACTGTCTCCGCTCCTCCTTGTTGGGCCGGCCCGCCTGGACGAGCGCGACGAACGGGTTGTCGCGGTAGAACCAGGCCGGCACGCGCTGCAAATCGCCCGCGGTGACGACGAGCGCGTTCCGATAGCCGACGAGCGGGCCGCTGCGGATGACCGCTGCCTCCAGCGCAGCCTTCTTCAGCAGCATCAGCTGGTTCA
>DATGJU010000307.1:0-9549 GCA_035295045.1 Chthonomonadaceae bacterium | reverse complement strand
TGATCGAGATGCGGGTTTTGGCGGTGGAAGTGTGATGTGGAAAGGGGAACGAGTTGGTCGTCGTCGCGTCCCGCGGCTTGCAATTCTTCCCGCACTATTGGGACCGATCCGGATTCCTGCTCGCGGAGTCGAACGCCGGTGCGGACTCGCGATAAGTTCGCGCGGGCTGAAGGACGGGATCGATGTACCGGCCGCCGGTCCGAGTCTCGTCGGCGCCGGTACACTTTTGGCCGCGCGACCAGAGTACGCCGTCGTGAAATGTGAGCTGCGGGTCGACGGCGCGCCGCGCGGGAGAGATTCGCTCCCAACGCGCGTTTACGCGGGTGACTTCGCCGGGAAACGCGGGGTTGGTCTGCGTCGTGTTGCGGATCGCGATCGTACCGGATACCTGGACTGTCCCCCGAAACTCCTCGACTCCTTTGCCCGCAGGCCCCTGGGGCCAGCTATATTGGACGGCGTACAGTCCCGGCTTCACGCGGACCGCATCCCAGAGCGCCGTGGCCTGCGGCAGATCGTCGCCCGGAATACGCATGCCGTAGTGGCCGTTCGGCTTGAGGAATACCGTGATTGGCGAAGCCGCGGACTTGAGCGAGCCTTTTTCCGGATTCTCGCCGGAAACGATGTTGGTCGCCATCCAGTCGCCGGCAAGCTCGTCCGCCGCACCGGGCCTGGCCGCAGGCCTCCAGCTCGCGGCGTCGACGCCCTGGTAGTATGTCGCCCAGCGCGCTCCCTGAGGGGCATCGATCTCCTGCCACACCTGCTCGGCATGCCACGAGTCGGATCGGATCGGGTCGAGGTGGACCAGGTACCGCGCTCCGTCGTTTATGATCGCGATGCCGGGAACGTTCAGATCGTGAGCCGCATTGGCGACACGGACGGCCGCCTCGCGGTTGGTTGTGCCGGGAATCTCGAAAGCAACGTCGAGGCAGTCGCCGCGCACGTGCGGTCCGGTGCCCGTTCCGCCGTCAGCGCGGTCCGCGTCCGGCGGGCGACAGCCGTTGCATACCGCAAGGCGAGCCTTTACGCCGCCCGCGGTGATCGCCGTTACGAGGGCGTCCAGCATCATCACGACAGGGCGGCGAATCGTAATAGGTCCGGCCGCGCAGGTCTCTTCGGTGGCCACGTCGCCGAGGTTGATGCGGCTCGTCAGAGGTGTCGCGAGCAGAGCGCGGCGGCGCGGCGCGGGGTCGCGCGTAAGATCGAGCGAAATCGTATCGACTCGCCCCTCGGCAAAGCGCGCTATCAGGATTTCGCGCGTATCCGAGGAGCTCCGCAGCGCGAGAACGCCGGCCACGACGAGAGCGGCGGCGGCGATTATGAGCGCCGCGGCGGGACCGCGCGGCGCCGGGGCGCGTGCCGCAGTTTCGCCCCCGGTCGGCGCCGGCTTCGCGGTTCTGCGGACTATGTTCGCGCCCGCCATCCGTAGGGCACGTACCGCCAGGAGAGCTCCTCGCCCTTCACGCTGGCGGCGACGAAGCCCTCCGGGTGAACGCCGAGGCGCGGACCCTTCCACCAGTCGCCGCAGACCGCGCCGCCGGTGATGTACCGCACGCCGAGATAGGTGATCTCCTCCACGATATGCGTGTGCCCCTGGAACACGGCCTTGGCGTTGTGGCGCTGGATCATCTCCTTGAACTGCTTGCCGTTCTTGACCAGGGTGTCCGCGGTGGGCGCCGCCTGCGGTCCGCTTGTATACTGCTCGACCGCCGTGAAGATCGGGAAGTGGGTCACGAATACGAGCGGCATTGTGCGGGGAGTGCCGCGGAGGAGGTCGTCGAGCCAGGCGATCTGCGCATCGTGGAGCGCGCCCTCCCACTTGTGGTCCGGCGTGATTCCGACCGAATCCAGCGTAACGAAGCGCCAGCCGTGGTGGTCGAACGACGCGTAGGTCTGCTCGACGCCGACCCGGCGCTTCCAGAGGGCTTTGCCGTAGTCCAGATCGTCGGTAGCCGGCTTACCGTCCACCTTGAGGCCGAACAGATCGTGGTTGCCAATGGAGTAGTGCAGCGGCATGCCGAGCCTCTCTGCCTCCTGCCGCCACAGATCGTAGACGGCGTCGGCGCGCGCATGCGGCACGAGCGCCGCATCCATCACCAGGTCGCCGCCCACGAGGCCGAACGCCGGCTTGCGCGGGAGGGCGCGAACCGCCTCAAACGCCTTATGGACGCCCTCCGTGGCGCCAAGTTCCGGCTGGATATGCGTGTCGGTGATGTGTACGAAGGTGAAGTCCGGCCTCGGCTCGGCCAGGGCGGCCGGCGTGAGCGATGCGCCGGCCGCGCCGAGAGCGCCCGTCAGCAGCGCCCGACGAGAGATTGCATTCATCGTGGCATCCTTACCGCCGCCGCCCACCGCCGCGGCCGACGCCGCCGCCAAGCTGCGAGGCGTCCACCACCTCGACAGGCCCGAACTTCTTCAGGCCATCCTCGATCTTGCTGCGCTCGCCGATTGCGATGAGCTGTATCCGGTTCTTGCCCAGATACTTCTTTGCAACGCGCTGGACGTCGTCTGCCGTAACGGCCTGGACTCGCGCAGGGTACGTGTCCCAGTAGTCCAATGGCAGGCCGTTCTGGACCAGCTCGAGCGTGCGATTCAGGATGGCATCCGGGCTCTCCAGCGTCGTAGCGAAGCTCCCGATGATCGATCGCTTCGCCCGCTCAAGGTCCACGGCGGAGATAGGCGTGTCCTGCAGCCTGTCGAATTCGCGGAAGAACTCGCGGACCGCCGGCTCGGTCACTGGCGTCCGGA
Organism: Chthonomonadaceae bacterium; assembly: GCA_035295045.1. Lineage (GTDB taxonomy): Bacteria > Armatimonadota > Chthonomonadetes > Chthonomonadales > Chthonomonadaceae > DATGJU01. The sequence goes on along the minus strand of DATGJU010000307.1, from coordinate 6,804 downwards.
CGCTGGCGCTCGCGCCCCAAATACCGGGCCAGCGGCCCGCGGAAAGCTGCGAGTAAGCGCCGTAGGTATAGCCCTTCTGTTCGCGAATGTTCTGGAACAGACGGCCCGATGATCCGCCGCCGAGAATCCGGTTGGCCACGACGAGCGGGATGTAGTCCGGGTCCGACTGTGTGATCGCAAGGTTGCCGAATTGCAGAACGGTCTGCGCCGAGCCGGGTCGGTCCACCAGGAAGATGCGCGTCTCCTCGTGCGCCTTGAAATCCGCCTTGGGCAGCTCCGGTGTCTGCGGGCCCGCCTTCCATGCCGCCAGCGCCTTCTCCAGCTTCGCCTTCAGCGCCCTGGTGTCCACGTCGCCGGAGACACCCAGGATGGCGCCGTTCGGCCTGTACAGCGCGTCGTGGAAGGAGCGCAGATCGTCGGTCGCGATCGAGGCGATCTCCGCCTCTTTGGCGGACGGCTTGCCGTAGGGAGTGCCGCCGTAGTAGACCTTCGACGCGAGGTCGGCGGTCAGCGCCGCCGGATTGGCGCGACGCTGTTGAATGCCCGCCGACTGCCGCTGCTTCATCCGGGCCAGCCGCTCTCCGTCGAAGGAGGGATAGAGCAGCACGTCCGACATGAGTCCGATCAGGTCGTCGGTGGTTTCGGAGAGGCCGGCAACGCTGAGCGTCGCGGTGTCGAGACCCGATGCCGCCGTGAGCGACGCGCCCATATTGGCGGTCTCCTCGGCGAGAGCCGATGCGGTCCGGCTCTTGGTGCCCTCCGTGAGCATCGCGGCGGTCATCTCGGCGACGCCTGGCTTGGGCTCGAACAGGCTGCCGGCGTGCATGATGAGCCGCATGCGCACCGCGGGAAACCGATGGTCCTCGAGAACGTACACGGTGAGGCCGTTCGAAAGCGTGAACGATTTCGGTTTGGGGAATCGGACGACCAGGAGCTTCTTATTGACCGGCGCCTTGCCCTTCATCACGGTCGCCGACTGCTCAGTCGCCTGGCCTGGCGTGTCCTGTGCGCGTGCGGCTGCCGGCGGGAGCGCAAGAGCGAGCGCTGCGGCGCCGCATAATGCGCACCATGCGCCGGCTGCCTGTCGCCGGTCCGTGGAGTGGCGCGGATGCCCGGTCAATGCGGTCTTCGCCTGCCGGTTCATTAGAACTCCTCCTTGACGACGTTCACGGCCGGTCCGGCGTTGGGATCGTTCGGATCGATCTCCGGATAGACAACCACGACGGCGCGGTTATCCTTGTGAAGATACATATTGGCGACACGCTTCACGTCCTCAGCGGTGACCGCATCGATCCGCTGAAGCTGCGTGTTTGCGCGGCCCGCGTCGTTCCAGAAGACGGCGTTCTGCGCGAGGGAATTCGCGCGGCCGAGCACGGACTGGAGACCGCCTCCGCCTCCGCCGCGCCCGCCGCCGAAACCGACGATCATGCGGGCGCGGGCCTGCGTCTTGGCGCGCCTGATCTCGGCGTCGGTCACGCCATCCTGCTGTATTTTCGCGATCTCCGCCTCGAATGCAGCCTCCAGGTCTCTTACGGATCCGCCGGGCGCGAGCGATGCCGAGATGTTAAAGCTGCCGGCTCCGCGACTGGAGGATGGCCCGGCCTGCGCATTGAGCGCGATGCCCTTGTCGACTATCGGTCCGTAGAGCCGGGAGGTCCGGCCGCCGCCGAGGATCGTCCCCAACACGGACAGCGCCTCGAAGTCCGGGTGGTTGGCCGGCACCGTCTTGTAGGCCGCCTCGTAGCGGGGCAGGCGGGCGAGCGGGTCGGTGAGAACCTTCCGCTTCTCGCCGTTGAGCGGCGGCTCGGTGATCTCGACCGGCGGCGGCGCGGGCTGACGCGGGATGCCGCCGAAATACTTCTCTACCTTCTTCTTCGCCTCGCCCTCGTTAAAGTCGCCGACCACCGCGATGCAGGCGTTGTTCGGCGCATAGTAGGTCTTGAAGAAGCTGCGGACATCCTCCAGCGTCGCGGCGTTCAGGTCGGCCATCGAGCCGATCGTGGTGTGCCGGTAGGCGAAGCTGGAGTAGAGCAGGCCGTCCATCGTCTCACCCATCTGGCCGTACGGCTGATTGTCGTAGCTCTGCCGCTTCTCCTCCTGCACGACGGCGCGCTGGTTGTCCAGGTTGGCCTGGCTGATATCGAGCGCGCGCATTCGGTCCGACTCCAAGAAGAGCGCCAGATCGAGCTGGTTCGCCGGAACGGTCTCGAAGTAGTTGGTGCGATCCTGGTTTGTCGTGCCGTTCATCGTGCCGCCGTTGTCCTGCACCAGGAGCATGTGCTCGCCCTTGCCCACGTTCTGCGAGCCCTGGAACATCATGTGCTCGAACAGGTGGGCGAAGCCGGTGCGGCCCTCGCGCTCATTGCGCGAGCCGACGTCGTACACTACGGCGACCGCCACTACCGGCGCTGAGTGGTCGACGGAGAGGATGACGCGAAGCCCGTTCGCGAGCCTGTAGTCCGTGTACTTGATCTGTGGCACCGCTCCGGCGGAGTGCGGCTCCGCGGCGGCAGCCTGCCGGGGGAGCAGCGCGACTGCTGCCGCCAGTACCAGCGGACCGAAATATAGTTTTCGCATAAGACCCTCTTCCAGACAGTCCGGATGATCTGCGTTCACACGGGGTTTTGAAAGCAGCGCCGCTCGCCGCCGGGTCGGGCAGGAGGCGCGATTCCAGATTCCGAGAACCGATAAGAAGTGCCAGGCGGTGGACCCGGGGCGCGGCTGGAAGGCCGGACCGCCGATCGCCCTTCCGGTATTCTTGAAAGGACCATTCGCCGCGAACCTGGTAATTTCCTGGTAGCCCGCGTCTCGCTACCTCGCTTCGCGGATCGACGGGAACACCACCTCTGCGCAGAACGCGCCTGCATCGCTGGACAGGGCGAGCGTCCAGCCATTTGCCCGTCCGACCGCAGCGCAGATTGCGAGGCCGAGGCCGGTCCCGCCTGTCGCGGCCTGGCGGGCGCCGTCCGGCCGAAAGAACGGCTCGGTGAAGTGCTCGACGCCCGCGAGCGGCTCGCACTCGTTACGCACGCGCAGCACTACCGCGCCTTCGCCACCTGTTAATTCGACGGTGACGGCGCCGCCTGGTATCGCGTACTTGACGGCGTTTTCGATCAGGTTGCGCACGAGGATTTCGGCGTGGATGGGCGGCGCCTTCACCACGCTCTCCGAATCCGCCCGCAGGTCGACGCTAAGGCCTCGGCTGCGCGCAACGTCCGCCGCGGCGGCGAGAGCGATCACGCACGCCTCCGAGAGGTCGACATCCTCCGATGGCGGAGTTGTCTGCGCGGTGTTCAACCGCGTCAGGAGCAGCAGGTTCTGCACGAGGGCGGAGAGGCGGTTCGTCTGCCGGAACGCTTCCTCGAGCGCGGCTCGGTACTCGGCGTTTGTCCGGTCCCGGCTCAGTCCGACCTCGATGTGGCCGGACAGCGTGTGGAGGGGCGTTCGAAGCTCGTGGGACGCTGCGGTATAGAACCGTGATTGCGCGACGGCGGCCTCCGATACGCGCGCGAGCAGGCCGTTGAGCGTTGTAACCAGGTGCTGGATTTCGTTGTCGGTAGAGGGTGCGTGGAGCTCCACGATCAGCGCATCGGCGCGCGTCTCGTCGGCCTTATGGGCGAGCGCTCCGATCGGGCGGAGCGTGCGGCCGACGAGCAGCCATGCGCCGAACGCGCCCGCGACGCACGCGAAGAGCGTGAACGCGACAAGCGCGACGGCCTGGCTTCGCAGCCGCTCCTCGGTCCGCTGCCATGGCACGCCGATCGTCATCGTCGCGCCGTCCAGGGCGAGAGACATCGCCCGCATGCCCGGCTGCTGGAACGTGGCGAATCGTCGGGCCGTGCCGGTCTCCGAAGACCACTTCGGACCCGGCGAGAGCGCCACCGACAGGCCGGAGCGGCGCAGCTCGTCGCTCTCCTGCCGCACGAACGCCGCCGTATTCCGCGATCCCGACTCGTCCTCGTACTCCTGATAAACCGTGTCCGCCGCCATCGCGAGCAGCGAGTCGGTGCTGCGCTCCTCCGTGTATCGGGCATACCGAATGAGGCCCGCGCAGGCAAGCGCCAGCAAGGTTGTAAGCGCGAGGGCGAAGGCGGCGGTAAGGCGCGCGCGCATCGAGCTAAGTCGCATCGAACACGCCCATTCGAAATCCGACGCCGCGGATCGTGTGGATAAGCGGCGGCGAAAATCCGCGGTCGACCTTCCGCCTAAGATAGCCGATGTAGACGTCGAGCACGTTCGCGTTGCCGCCAAACTCGTACTGCCAGACATGGCGGAGAATCCGAGTGCGCGTTACGACGCGTCCTTTGTGCCGCATCAGGATCTCCAGGAGCGCCGACTCGGTCGCGGAGAGCGCGATCTCCCGCCCGGCGCGCGATGCGGCGTGCGACACAGGATCGAGCGTGAGGTCGGCGACCCTCAGCAGCTCCTCCGCAGCGGGCTCGACGCGCCTCATCGCCGCGCGGGCCCGGGCGAGCAGCTCCGCGATGCGAAACGGTTTCACCAGGTAGTCGTCCGCGCCGCCGTCCAGGCCCGCTACGATATCCTCGACGGCATCCCGCGCGGTGAGCAGTAGGATTGGCGTGGTGACTCCGGATTCGCGCAGCCGCCGGCAGAGCTCAAATCCATCCATGCCGGGCAGCATTACGTCCAGCAGGATCAGGTCGAACCGGCCTGCGCGCCCGCGGGCCAGGCCGCTCAGGCCGTCCGGTGCGGACTCGACCCCGTAACCGGCCTCGAGCAGCGCCTGCGCCAGGAAGCGGACTGCAGCGGCATCATCTTCGACGATCAATACGTGCATCGTAACATTGGTCCGTAAATCACGGCCAGCCAGGGAGGGGCCTTTAGGCAATAAGGTTTTCAGCAGTTCTGGCATTCGGGGCCTTGCCGACCGCCAGGCGCCCGCCGGCGCGCTTTTCAACACCCGAGCAGCGGCTGACCGGGGATGTTCGATCTTGACAGGTGGGAGGCGCCGGGGTATACTGGCCCGTGCCGATGACGCGCCGGATCTGCCCGGCCGCGCGGTCGTCGCCGCATCGTCCACGAGCTTGGAGCCGTACCCAAGTGGCTAAGGGAGCGGTCTGCAAAACCGCGATCACCGGTTCGATTCCGGTCGGCTCCTCCTACATTCCCAGTTCGCCTAAACCGCAACCTTCAGCTAGCAATTCTATGAATGCGCCACGGCTTCGCGCGCAGTAATTACATTGTAACGCCCGTTTTCGGCACCGCAGTCGTTCTGACATCAGATTGGAGGAGCTTCGGATGAGCTCGATTCAGACGCATGTAAGGGTCATAGGCTGGCTTTACGTAGCCCTCGGCATCCTCACGCTGCTGGGCGCCGCCGTGGTCGGCATGGTCTTCGGATCGTTCGGCGCCCTGGCGGCCGGCAGCGACACGGGCCACGCCGGCCTGGGCGTGCTGGCCTTCCTTGGCGTGGGAGGCTTCCTGTTCATGCTGGTCGGAATCTTTGCGCTCCCGAACCTGATCGTGGGCTGGGGGATTCTCCAGGGCTTCGAATGGGCGCGTATCGCGGGGATCGTAGTGTCGTTCCTCACGCTGATCCACCCGTCGTTCGGAATCGGCACGGCAATCGCGATCTACAGCCTCATTATACTGTTCAGCGCGGAATCCGAGGCCTATTTCCGGGGGGCGTAGTCGGCGGACGGCGACTCGCGCGTTGTCGTCACTCCATCGGCGCGGCATTCTGGCGACAATACCTTCCGGCCGGCCGTTGGCGCCCCGCGCAGCAAGGAGTTCTGCAGACCGGGCGCGAACCTTTGCACGACGGCAGTCCGCATTGGACAGCCGGGTGAAAGGATCGCCGAATGACCGTCGCGCCCGACGTGCTGGACAGGTTCATCGCCGACGGCGAGCCGCGCGCCCTCGAGGATCTGACGCGCCTCTGCGCGGTGCCGAGCGTCTCGGCGAAGGGCGAGGGGCTCGACGCGTGCGCCGACGTGGTCGCAGGCCTGATGCGCGCCGCCGGCATCGAGCCGCGGCTCATGCCCGTGCCCGGCGGCCCTCCGGTCGTGTTCGGCGAGGCGCGAAGCGAAGATCCGGCCGCGCCTACCGTCCTCTTCTACAACCACTACGACGTCCAGCCGCCGGAGCCGCTCGATCTCTGGGACAGCGATCCGTTCGTACTCACTATCCGCAACGGCAAGGCCTACGCGCGCGGCGCGGCCGACGACAAGGGGCATATCGTAAGCCGGCTGCTCGCGCTGCAGGCGGTGCGCAGCGCGGCCGGCGGCAGGTTTCCGTTCCACGTCAAGTTTCTTGTGGAGGGCGAGGAGGAGGTCGGCAGCCCGCATCTCGGGGCGTTCGTCGAGAGGAACCGGCAGCTGCTGGCGGCGGACGTGTGCATCTGGGAAGAGGGCGGCTGTAACGAGCAGGGCAGCCCCACTCTCTATTGCGGCATGCGGGGGATCGCCTACTTCGAGCTGGCCGTCGAGACGATCGCATACGACGCCCACTCCGGCGTCGCGGGATCGATACTGCCGAACGCGGTCTGGCGGCTGGTCTGGGCCCTGGCCGCCCTGAAAGATCCGAACGAGCGAATACTCCTGCCGGGCCACTACGACAACGCCAGGCCCGCCTCTCTTCGCGATCTAGAGCTGCTGGACTCGCTGCCGGACGAAGAGGGCTATTTTCGCGACCAGTTCGCCGTCCCGCCGGGAGGCTTTCTCGGCGGACCGCAGACGACTGGCCTCGAGTGGCGCCGGCGCGCCGTGTTCGAGCCGACGCTCACGATCTGCGGGATCGGCGGCGGCTGGCACGGCCCGGGCGCGAAGACGGTGCTGCCGCAGC
>DATGJU010000306.1:0-2414 GCA_035295045.1 Chthonomonadaceae bacterium | reverse complement strand
AGCGGCTCGATCGCGACCAGCAGCCGCGGCAATCTCGGCGAGATCACGCCGCTCGACTGGCTGCCGCATCCCGGCTACGAGTTCGGCTCCATCGTTGCCGACCCGCTAAATCCCAAGGTCAGCTACGCAGGCGGTCCGGGCGGCGGCATTATCAAGACGTCCTATCCGAGCGGCCAGTGGATCGACGTCAGCCCGTCGATCGACACGAAGCTCGCCCTTCGCAAAGTCGGGAACCAGCCTCTGGTATTTTCCCAGCGCAATCCGCGCGAGCTCTATGCCGGTTTCCAGTGCCTCATGGCAACGGCGGACGGCGGGAAGCGCTGGCGGGCTTTAAGCCCCGATCTGACGCTCAAGCCTGGCGAAAAACCGCCAGCGGCGCCCGCAGCGCCGGTGCGCCGGGGCCGGCGCGGTCCCGCGGGGGCTCCGGCCACGGGCCAGCCGGCGGCAAAGCCGGCGGAGCCGCCCGCCAGCCCAGCGGACGGCCCGGCAAATCCCCAGCCGGGCCAGACGCCAAGATCGGACGACGATGATGACGCGGACAGGGTGCCGTACGACGACGGCGACAAGGACGCGGACGAGGAGGCGGAGCAGCAGCTTGGCCCGCGCTACGCGATCGAATCGATCGCTCCGTCCAGCGTGGACGCGAACATCATCTGGGCGGGAACGAACAACGGCCTCATCAAGCTGACCCGCGACCATGGCGCGACCTGGACCGACATCTCGATCCGCGATCTTCCGAACGCGACCCGCGCCGACATCTCGGCGATCGACGCGTCGCACATGGATGCGGGGACGGCGTACGCCGCCGTGGACTGCCACGCGTCTGCCGACTACAAGCCGTACATCTACCGCACGCGCGATTTCGGAAAGAGCTGGACGCCGATCGTGGCTGGTCTGCCGGAGAGCGAAGCCGGAGGCAGCTTTGTGCGCGTCGTCCGCGCCGACACGGTCCGCGGCGGTCTGATTTTTGCCGGCACCGAGAGCTCCGTCTACTACTCGATCGACGATGGAGACCACTGGCAGTCGCTCGCGCTGAACCTGCCGGTTACCTCGTATCGTGACATGGTGGTAAAGGGAAACGATCTGGTCGTCGGCACGTACGGCCGCGGATTCTGGATCCTCGACGACATCTCGCCGCTTCGGCAGATGTCGCCATCGGCGGGAATGGGTCCGGCAGTGCTGCTCAAGCCGGCTGAGGCCGTGCGCGTACGGCGAAACGTAAACGGTGACACGCCGTTCCCGCCGGAGGTGCCGCACGCCGACAATCCACCCAACGGCGCGATCGTCTACTACTACCTTGGCGGGAAGGCATCCGGTGAAATCACGCTGGAAGTGCGGGACGAGCGTGGATCGGTCATTCGCCGCTACTCCAGCGCGCCGATCCCGCCGTCCACAGATCCGCCTCCGCCGGTGCCCGATTTTTGGGTGGAAAAGCCTTCTCCGCTGCCTAAGGAGCCCGGCCTGAACCGGATGTGCTGGGACCTCCGGTGCGAAAGTCCGGGCGCATTCAGCCACAGCTACGGCATCAACGCGAACCCGGGCCAGACGCCGGCTTCGCCGGAAGGCCCATTGGCGCTGCCCGGCCGCTACACGCTGACGCTGACGGTGGAGGGTAAACAGTACACGCAGTCCGTGACGGTGAAGAACGATCCGCGATCGCCGGCGTCCGTTGCCGACCTGCGAGACCAGTTCGCCCTTCAGTTGGCGCTGTACCAGTGCACGCGCGACGCGTGGAACGCCTATCACCAGATCGCAGGCGTGCGCGCGTCGATTTCGGCCATTCTGCGTGCCACGCCGCCCGCCGAGGTGGAGACGGCAGCGCGCGCGCTCGATACCAAGCTGCTCGCGGTCGGCGGCACGACCGGATTCGGCGTACGGTTCGGCGGGGGAGGAGGCGGTGGCTTCGGAGGTGCGGCGGCCGGTCCGCGCCAGCCCACGTTCGCGACGATGAACGGGCAAGCCGTCCGACAGCTCAACACGCTCGACTCGGGCGACATGGCCCCAAGCGAGGCGATGCGGAAGGCCGCCGCGGCCGTCTGCGCCGACATGGACAAGGCGAAGAAGTCCTGGGCGCTTCTTCGCAGCAAGGACCTTGCCCAATTCGACGCCCTGCTCGCCAAGTATAACCTGAAGCCTATCGGCGGCCAAACCGCGGCCCTCGCTCCTGAGCGTGCGGTGGCCCGGTAATCCCGCTGGCGCGAGCCAAATGGGCCGCTCCCCGGCACAGAGCGGACCGCCTCATTGGTTGGATCATCGGCGGCGCTGCGCGCGAGGTCGCACCGGGCCGCTCCTCGGCACAGAGCGGACCCGGCAGGCGGCGACGGCAGTTCCCGGGCGGAATCGTCTCGGAGTAACAGCGGCGGCCGACTCACAGGAGCGGCCGCCGTACACCTCAGCATGGACGGCGCTACTGC
>DATGJU010000305.1:0-20932 GCA_035295045.1 Chthonomonadaceae bacterium | reverse complement strand
CTTCTCCAAGATCGGGCGGCGTCATCATCGTCGGCCCCGGCCCCGCCGCAGACGCGCTCCTCAGAACGCCTCAGCGTCCGGAAAACCGATCCAGCCCCGCCGATCGAAGAGCCAAGCATCAAGGTCAAGAGCTGGCAACTCACCCTCTCACCCACTCACCTCATCACCTCATCACAGCATCCTACGAGCGCCTGATAATGCGCACGAGCGGCCGGTGCCTGCTGCTAACCGGCGGCCGACCGCGCGGGACGCTCTACGCGGTCTGCCGATTCCTGCAGGAGCAGTGCGGCGTCCGCTGGTGGACGCCCTGGGCCTCCACCATCCCTCGCCGGCCGGACCTTACCGTGCCGGACCTCGCGGTCGAGGAGCGGCCGGCCTTCGAGTCGCGCGATCCCTTCTGGTATCCTGCGTTCAACCCGGACTGGGCGGTCCGCAACGGCAGCAACAGCCAGAACGCGCATCTGGACGAGGCACGCGGCGGCGCGGTCACCTACCAGGGATTCGTACACACCTTCTATCCGCTCGTCCCGCCCGAGACCTACTCCTCGGTCCACCCGGAGTGGTACGCGCTGGTCCACGGCAAGCGGACATTCACGAACGCGCAGCTCTGCACCACCAATCCTCAGCTTCGGGACTTCCTGGTGGATCGGATCCGAGAGCGCATCAGGGCGAATCCGGGAGCAAGCATCGTCTCGCTCTCACAGAACGACTGCTTCAACCCCTGCGAGTGCGAGAACTGCAAGGCGATCGACGATGCGGAGGGCAGTCATGCCGGCTCCATGATCGCGCTGGTGAACTACGTCGCGGAGCGGATTGGCAAGGAGTACCCGAACGTCGCGATCGACACGCTGGCGTATCAGTACACCCGCAAGGCGCCGAAGACCATCAAGCCGCTGCCAAACGTGATCGTGCGTCTCTGCTCGATCGAGTGCAACTTCGCAGCCCCGCTGGACGATCCGAGCAACAAGTCATTCGCCGACGACATCCGGGACTGGAACCGCCTCACGAACCGGCTCTATATCTGGGACTACACCACCAACTTCGCCAACTACGTGCAGCCTCACCCGAACTGGTTCGTGCTCGGCCCCAACCTGCGATTCTTCCACGACCACGGCGCGAAAGGGGTGTTCGAGCAGGGCGCTTACCAGTCGAGCGGCTCGGAGATGTCCGAGATGCGCGCCTGGATGCTGGCCCGGCTCCTCTGGAACCCGTATCAGGACGACAGGAAGCTGATCCGCGAGTTCCTCGACGGCTACTACGGCGCGGCAGCGCAGCCCATCTGGGACTACCTCGAGCTCGTCTCCGATAAGGCCAAGGGCGTCAACATGGGCTGCTACGCGCCGCCCTCGTCCCCGTATCTCGATTTCGGGACCATGGGCCGCGCCGAGAAGCTCTGGCAAGAAGCCGAGGCCGCCGTCGCCTCGCAGCCGGACCTGCTCTGGCGCGTGCGCCAGGGCCATCTGCCCGTCCGGTACGTCTTCCTGGCGCGCTGGCCGCAGCTCCGTCGCGACTGCCTGCGCTCCGGCGCGACCTGGCCGCTACCGGCTTCACGCAAGGTCGTCGCGGATGCCTGGCTGGCCGATGCGACCGGCCCCGGGCCCGCGGGCTGGACGCCGATGACCCACCTGAGCGAGGGCGGTCTCACGCCGCGGGCCTTCGTCGCGCGCTTCGCGGTCGATCCGCCGGACCCGACACCGCTGCCCGCGCGACGGGCCTCATCCGACCGTCCGGCAGGAATCGCGGGCGCAAACGCGGCCACCTGCGTCGACGTGCAGGACGACAAAGCGACGCTGTATCGGGAGGGGGAGCTGGCGGAGATCGCGGCGGACCCGACCGCTTCGGACGGCCTGGCGGCGCGCATGCCGGGCAGCCACCACGAGTGGGCCGTGCAGTTCCCGCTGGCGAAGCTGCCGGAGCGCGTGCGCAGCGGGAAGTGGCGCGTCTATGCGATCGTGCGGGTAGAGAAGGTCGGGGGCGCGGGCTCCGGGACGGCCTTTACCGCGGGAGTCTACGATACGGCGGCGAGCGCCAGCCGCGGCGAGATCGAGCAGCCGCTGACGTCAACCGAGGACGGCTACCTGCCTTATCTGCTTGGTACGGTTTCCACGAATCACGATCAGTATGTCTGGGTGGCGCCTGCGGCCAATCCCGGCGTGAAGGCCGTCTGGGTGGACAGGATCTACTTCGTTCCGGCGCCGTGATGCCGAACCGGCGGGTTCTCGGCGGCCCCCATCAGGTCGGACTCGCCATTCGTGGCCGCGCTCGCTGCCGGCCGGAGCAGCTCCTCGGGCTGCGCGAAGGGGGCGGCGGAGCCGCAGAGAAGGCACTCGGCTGCGGTGGGCGTGGCAAGTTGCTCGTGGACGGGCGGAACGCGCGGCATTTCGGCCAAGCGTTTCGTGACTGTGCGAAACAGCCGGACCGCCAGCCAGGCGGCGACAGGCGGCGTCGATAAATGCCCCGGCGCGTGCGTTGATCACAGCGCTTTACTCTGACCGGCGCGCAACAGCTCGCCGTCGGGAGTATCTGGGGAGACGAATCCCGCCCGGAGCAGCTCATCGGGAGGCGCCGAGGGCGACGCCGAGCCGCGGAGCAGGAGCTCCTCGGAAGGCAGTTCCGCGAGCTGTCTTCGCGCCGTGGGAACGTAGGGAAGCTGTTGCAGCCGGCGAGTAGCAGCGACCACGTCCCGGCCGCCGGCGTAGGCGTAGTAGCCGGTGAATGCCAGGACCAAGACGCCGATGGTGAGTATTGCCGGAGCGAACGGCGCCTCGAACAGCAGGATCGCCACGCGGCCGAACGTCAGCAGCCCGAACACCACCATGAAGGCCGCGCCCGTGAGGGCCATAGCGCCAGCCCGCGCTACCGAGCAGAGGTAGCGGAGGCGCCGCTTCTTCGCTTCCCTTACCGGATCTTGCCGCTGCACGCCCGCTGCCTCGCTCTCGATGCGAAACCTTCCGCCACCTTCCTGGGCCCGGTCGGACGAGCACGAGGCCGGATGCTGGGGCCAGGCGCCCGTAATGAACCTTCCCGCCAATTCTGCGCCCTAATTCCTGTGTGCTCTCTCTGTTCACCGCGATTCGGATAGGCGCACGCGCTTTGCTTGGCTGTGGCGTCCGGCGTGAGTTTCCGATGTTTTCACAATCAGGCGCGGTCGACGGCTGTTCGCGCCGAGCGTCTTCTCGTGCCAAACAAACGTCGTTATTTCACATGAGATCGCAGCGTAAACACATATACGGACGGGGCGCGGCAATCCTCGCACTGCTCGCCGCATGCTCGGTTATGGTCGGCGGGCTGCCCGACCGGCTGCTGCGCGAAGTGCGCCAGGAGCGACTGGATCGGGAAATGATCGCCGCGGTAAAGCGCGACGATCTTCCCTCCGCGGTCCGCGCGCTGGATCGCGGCGCCAATGGCGACGCCCGCGACGATCCGCCGGTCCCGCTGCGGGAGCGGCTGCTGGACATTCTTCGCAACCGCCGGCGCCCGCGGTCGAGCGCGCCTACCGCCATGCTGATCGAGCTGCAGTTCCGTTATGTTCTATTTGACGACGAGGGCGACACGATCACGCGGAAAGTACCGCCGGACTTCGTCGAGGCGCTGCTGAAGCACGGGGCCGGCATCGACTCGGCGGACAGGGACGGCCACACCCCGCTCTGGTACGCGCTGATGGCACGCAAGGGCGCGCTGGCGCGGCAGTTGATCGATAGGGGCGCCCGCGTTACAGTGGGCCGGAGCCGCGGCGAGCTGCTGTTCCACGCTATCCGCCAGTCCTATTACGTTGGAGATGCCACCGTGGAGAAGATTCTGGCGCGCGGCGCGGATCCCAACCTGCCGTACCAGCGGGTTACGCCTCTCGGGCTGGCCGTGGCCTCCGGCAGTATCGCCACGGTCAAGGAGCTGCTCCGCCGCGGCGCGGACCCAAACGGCCTGTCGGACGAGTGGGGCGAGGGACTGCGGCGGCCCATGGAGATCGTAATCCCCGAAAACCAGCCCGAAATGGTCCGCGTGCTTCGCGCCGCAGGCGCCTGCGCCCGCCGCAGATACATGCCCAGACGTTAGTGCGGGCACTCCGCCCGTCGGCTGGGCGCGGCCGAGATACGCGGCGCTTCGCGCTCCGACCTGTGCCCTCCCGCCTGCGCGGAGCGTTGGCTACCAGCTACCAGCTACCAGTTACCAGCTACCAGCCACGAGCTACCGCTTACGTCCCTGCCCGCGATGCGACGTCGCCAGTCGCGATCAGGACGCGGCCGCCGAGACCGGCATCTTCAGCACCGTCCAGCGCTCGGCCGTGTTGTAGACCAGCGTGCGGCCGATCTGCTCGCGGCGCTCGGCCTCGTGGACGTGGCCGCAGATGACGAGGCGCGGAGCGCAGCGCTCGATGTACGCGCGCAGGGCGGGGGAGCCGTAGTGGGCGAAGACGACGCCGGACGCGTCCGCGCTCTGGTCGGTGACGCCGCCATAGGGCGGACAGTGGCTGACGACGATATCGGCCGGCTCGAAGTCGAAGGCAGCCTCCTCCACCGTGGGATCGTCGGTCATGTAGTCCCAGCGGCGGGCGAGGAAAGAATCGCCCGGCGAGAGGCTGACGCCGTGGAACGTCTGGCCGGCGAACTGCACGGTACGGTCCAGAATGCAGGTGCAGTTCGGGATGTCGGAGAAGGTTGCCGCGGTGATGCCGATGTCGTGGTTGCCGGGCACCCAGAATACGGGATGCCGCTCCGCGAGCTCGGTCAGCCAGGCGGCCGCTCGATCTACTTGCGGTTCGGTTTCGAGAAGCTCCTCCGGCCGCCGGCCGTTCGCAATCAGCCAGGCGAGGAGGCCCGATGACGCCGGCTCGGGGCGGGAGACGCCGTCGTTCGTAAGGTCGCCCGCGACGATCGCCAGGTCGGCATCCGGCAGCCGGGCGGGGGCGAAGTGCGCGAACCGGCAGTGGATGTCGGACATGACGAGCAGGTTGAGCGTTGGCACGGCGTGGCTCCTAGTCGCAACTCCCCTTCCGCCAATACGGGACTTTGTCAAGCGGGAAGCGGCCAATTCCTCCCCCTTCCCGCTTGCGGGAAGGGGGTCGGGGGGTTAGGTCCGCAAGCGGGAAGGGGGTCGGGGGCCAGGTCCGCTTGCGGGAAGGCGGTCGGGGGGTTAGGTCCGCTTGCGGCAAGGGGCCGGGGAGTCAGGATAGCGGGTGGCCGATCTCCCAGTGGTGGCCGAACGGATCGAGCACGCGGCCGAGCCGCCATCCGTACTGCTCCGCGACTGGATAGACCTCCTTCGCGCCGGCGGCGATCGCCCGCGCGAACAGCGCGTCCGGGTCCGCGACGGTCAGGACCATGCGCGTAGTCGAGCCGCCGACCGTTTCGGGGCTGAAGTTATGGTGCTCCGGCGATTCGTCGGCCACCCAGAACTCCGCGCCGTCCACCGCAAGTGTGCATACCACGGAGCCATCCGGCGCGTCCAGGCGAAACACCTCCGTCGCGCCGAACGCCGCCTTATAGAAGTCGACCGCCTTTGCCCCGTTCCGAACGGAGAGCATGGGAGCGAGCGTTGTTAGCACATTTTGCATTTCGTCCTCCGGGTCCGGTCGCGGTGTTAGGCGTGGGGTTATTGGTGTTCGGTGTATGGCGTGTCGTTGGCGCGTGTTCAGCCGGCACGCGCAATTGGTCGTCCGCGACGCGACGGCGCGATAGCGTGTTAGCTGAGTCTCTCAAACGCCCAACAGCGAACAGCCGGCTCGCCGCTGCGTCACGAGGAGCTGCTCCGGTCCTCCAGCTGTCCCCAACCCTTGCGAACCACTTGAGACAAGCCACAAGCCACAGTGCCATTCATGCAGGTGCAAACCGTAGCAATGGCGAAATCATACCTCCAAAGCCGTCGGGCCGCATTGCCAGGGGGAGCCTTCGCATCACCATGTCGCGCAGCGTCTGCTGTCTCGGAATCTACGGTTTCGCCATCCTCGCGGCTTCAGTCGTTTTCCTCGCGGCCGCGAAGCCCGGTCCGCCGCCCGGTCCGCCGCCAGGCGTCTCGCTGGACGCGAATCTGGCCTACGACACGGAAGGCGGGCAGAGCCTCAAGCTCGACATCACACGGCCGGCCAAGGGCGACGGGCCGTTCCCCACCTTGGTGATGGTCCACGGCGGAGGCTGGGTCGGCGGCGACAAGGAGAGCATGCGCCCGCTGATGTACGGTCTGGCGGCCAAGGGAATCGCCGGTGCGAGCGTGGAATACCGCCTTGCGCCCAAGGCCAGATTCCCGGCGCAGGTCCAGGACGCGGCCTGCGCGATCCGCTGGCTCCGCGCGAACGCCGCGGCCTACCATATAGATAAGAAGCGCATCGGCCCGCTCGACAAGGAGCCCGCGCGTTACCGCGAGGCCAGCCCGATTACCTATGCCGATGCGGGCACGGTTCCGGCGCTGCTGACTGCCGGCACGTCGGACACGCTTGTTCCGATCGAGCAGCCCGACCTCTTCTGCGCGAAGCTGAAGAAGGCCGGCGTCGACGTGGAGCTGATCCGAATCGAGGCCGCGGGCCATGCGGACTTCGGCAAGGACCCGAACGCCGTTCTCCGTCGCCTTACCGAATTCCTGGCCCGGCGGCTCGTGCATCCGTCCGGGGCGAAGTCCGCTAATCCGTCCGAACAATCACAGGGTCGCCTGTAAGGAGCCGTGCATGCGTGCCGATACGATCACCCGAAGGGCATTCCTCTCTGCGACCGCAGGCGCCGCGCTCGCCGCCGCGGGCGCGACCGGGGCCGCACGTGCGAAGCATCTGCCCGTCGGCCTCGAGCTCTACTCGGTCCGCGACGAGCTGGCGAAGGACCTGATGGGAACGGTGCGCGCCGTGGCGAAGATGGGCTACGAGGTCGTCGAGTTCTACGCGCCCTACTACCAGTGGACGCCGGACTATGCGCGAGACGTCCGTAAGCTGCTGGACGAGCTGAACGTGAAGTGTCTCTCCACCCACAACAACCGGTCCAACTTCGAGGGCGACGGCCTGAAAAAGGCGATCGAGCTGAACGAGATCATCGGCTCGAAGACGATCGTTATGGCGAGCGCCGGCCGGACCGATACTCAGGACGACTGGAAGCGCGTGGCGGATACGCTGACCCACGCGTCCGAGCTTCTCAAGCCGCTGAAGATGCGAGCCGGATATCACAACCACCAGGCGGAGTTCACCGAGCGGGACGGCTTCCGGCCGATGCCGTTTCTCGCCGCCAACACGCCGAAGGACGTGACGCTCCAGTTCGACGTGGGCACCTCTGTGGAGGTCGGCTACGATCCCGTCGCCTGGGTCGAGGCAAATCCGGGCCGCATTCGCTCCATGCACCTGAAGGACTGGGGAAAAGGCGAGGACCGCGGCTTCAAGGTTCTGTTCGGCGAGGGCGACACGCCCTGGAAGCCGCTCATCGCAGCCGCCGAGCGGAAAGGCGGCGTCGAGTACGTGCTGATCGAGCAGGAAGGCAGCCGCTACCCTTCGCTGGAGACCGCGGAGCGCTGCCTCGCGAACTATCGCAAGCTCCGCGCGGAGCGGTAGCCCGGCCGATCTCTGCGGCCCCTACCCAAACAGAGCCGTCTGGTGTACCATATCCGTGTGGACGCCGTGAGCGGCGAACACGCAAATGGAGAGGCCTGACAAATGTTACAAATCGAACTTCCGCCGGACCTCGATGAAGCGATCGCAAGCCGCGCTCGGAAGCAAGGCACGACCCCGGAGCTCCTGATCGTGGACAAGTTACGCGAGCAGTTTCTACCTTCGGCCCAGACGGATCCTGCGACGGGACACAGCATGGCCGATTTCCTCGATGGGTACATCGGAGGGCTACACAGCGGCGAATTCGTTCCCGGCGGCGCGCAGTTATCGACCGATACCGGTAAGAAGTTCACGGAGATACTGCGAGCGAAACACAATCGGAGCAGAACTTAGTGCTTACGGACGCTGGGCCGCTCGTTGCGCTCTATGATGAGGACGACCCGTACAATGCAACCTGTATCGCAGCTGTCGCCCGGCTGCCATACGGACCGCTCGGTACAACGTGGCCCTGCTTCACGGAGGCGACGTACCTGCTTGGAAGTGTCGGGGGGTATCGGTTCCAGGAGCGATTGTGGCGCACGCGCCGCGATAATCGGCTGATAGTTCTCGACGCGTTGACGGCCGAAATGGATCGGATGGACGCATTGATGGCGACGTACGCCAACATACCCATGGATCTAGCCGATGCATCTCTGGTTGCCATTGCGGAGAGCCGCGATATATCCCGCGTGTTTACTCTCGATAACGACTTCTTCGTGTACCGCCTCGGAAACGGGTCTGTACTCGAGGTGGTCCGCTACCCCGCGTCATTGGCTGACTCGCCGTGGCGCAAACCGCGACTTCTTTCCCTGTCAGTGGTCGTATGCAGCCGCCACTGCAATCCAAGCAATGAGCGGAACTACCGATGGGAGGCAAGACTTTGTCGTCCTCGGCTAAGGGAACCTATCTCCGCGTCGCGCTCGTCGCGGCGGCTGTGGCCGTTGCGGTCGCGCTGCGCGTCGCGCATGACCGCCCGCATGCGCCGCCCGCCGCCGCGACTGCGCCGGTCCGATCCGCCGCCGCGAAGGAGCAGCTGACGCGCGGCATCGAGCTGCGCGATCAGGGACGCGGCGACGAGGCGCTGGCGGCGCTCCAGCAGGCGGCCGATCTCGCGCCCACGGACCCGCAGCCGTACGTCGAGATCGCGAAGCTGCTCGCCAGCGCAGAACACGGCAAGGAGGCGATAATCGCGATCGACAGGGCGCTACGCCGCGCGCCGAACGACTCCTCTCTCTGGCACACCGCCGGCGACCTGTTCCACGACTCAGGCGATATGGGCGCGGCGCTGAAGAGCTACCGCCATGCGGTGGAGCTGAACGCGAAGGACGGGGAGGCCTACAAGAGACTCGGTCTGATCGAGGTCCAGACGGGGCATCCGCTGGAGGCCCTGCGCGACCTGCGCCAGGCTGATTCGGCCGGCATGAGCGATTTCCAGACGGAGAGCATGTTAAGCTGGCTCGCGCTCGATGCCGGCGACATCCAGACGGCTGGCCCGGCGGTCCGCAAGGCGCTCGCGCTCCAGCCGGACAGTCCCACGGCGCTCCTTGCCTCCGCCCGCCTCGCCATGTCCACGAATACATCCTCCGCCTCGCTGGACGCGGCGGGAACGCAGATCGACACGGCGATGCAGGCCTCGCCGTCTGGCCCCGCCTATCTGCTTCGCGGCCGGTGGAACCTGCTGCGAGCCCGTTACCCGGCCGCTATTGCCGACCTCAAGGAGGCGCTCCGCCGCGATCCGACGGCGCGCGCCGCCCACACCTATCTGGCGCAGGCCTATGCGGCCAGCGGCCAGACCGCGCAGGCGCGCGCCGAGGCGGTGACGTTCGAGAGGATGACCGACCGGATCAACACCGCCTCGGCAGGCGGTCCTACTCGATGAGCGGCGCGCAGCCCAGTAGTCGCCCCTGCCGGCGGTCTCTACAGGCCCTGACCTCCGCGTGCCTTGCCCTCCTTCTCGTCGGATGCAATCGACCGCCCGCTGCTCGCCCTCCCGGCGTCGCGGTCGCTTCCGGCCGATCCGAGGCGCGCCTGGGCGAAGGCACCGCTTCTTCGGCCATGCCCCTCTTCCGAGACATGGCGTCCACCGCGGGGCTGGACGTGCGCTGGGGACCGCGAAACCCGAACGGCCTGACCATTCTGGACTCGATGGGGTTCGGGTGCGCGTTTCTCGACTTCGACGGCGACGGGAAGCTGGACGCGCTGCTCGTGACCAAAGACCACCTCGAGCTGTTTCGCAACCTGGGCGGCGGCAAGTTCGAGAATGTCACGGCACGGGCGTTTCCCGGCGCGCCGCGCAAGCCCTACCTGATGGGCTGCTCGGTCTGCGACTACGATGGCGACGGCCGGCCGGACATCTTCGTCTCGGGCTACGGCCGCACCGTTCTGTACCACAACGAGGGCGACGGAACCTTCCGCGACGTGACCCGCGGCTCGGGGCTGGAGGCCCGAGGGCCGGCCGACTGGACCACGAGCGCCGCCTGGGCCGACGTAGACGGCGACGGCAAGACCGATCTCTACGTCTGCCGGTACGTCCGTTTCGGACCCGGAGACAAGCAGCTCTGCTCCGCCCTGGGCGCGGATGGTAAGCCATTTCAGGGCGCCTGCCCGCCGACGGCGTACGCGCCGCAGCGGGGCTCGCTGTACCGCAACCTCGGCGGCGGCCGCTTCCAGGACGTGACGGCCGCATCCGGCCTCGCCGATACGCATGGCGACGGCCTCGGCTGCCTCTTCTGCGACTACAACGGCGACGGCAAGCCCGATCTCTACGTTGCGAACGACCAGAAGGCCGGCGACCTGTTCGTCAACCTCGGAGGCGGCCGCTTCAGGAACGTCGGCGTCGAGGCCGGCGTCGCCTTCTCCAGCAACGGCGAGACGATTTCAGGGATGGGCATCGCCTGGGGCGACTACGATAACGACGGCCGCTTCGACCTGCTCGTCTCCAACTTCTACGGGCAGCCCAAGCTCCTCTTCCACAACCAGGGCTCCGGCCTCTTCCTGGATGCGGCGCAATCTGCCGGGATCGTCACCAGCTCCTACGCGTCGCTCACATTCAGCGCGAACCTGCTCGACGTTGACGACGACGGCCTGCTCGACATCGCGTTCTTCAATGGCGAGGTGCAGAGTACGATCGGCCGGCTCGACCCGAACCGGCACTACGCGCAGCCGAGCAACCTCTACCGCAACCTCGGGAACGGAGCCTTCGCGGACGTCTCCGGCCAGGCCGGTCCCGACTTTCAGCGGGCGATCGTCGGCCGTGGCTGCGCCGTGGGCGACTACGACGGCGATGGCCGCCTCGATCTCCTGGTGGTCGATTCCGAGGGCGCGCCGCTGCTGCTGCACAACGAGAGCCGCTCGAACCGCTCCATCACGCTCCGCATCCTCGGTCCGAACGGCAAGACCGACGCCATCGGCGCGCGCGTTACGGCGACCGCCGGCAAGCTCCGGCAGATGCGCGAGGTCACCGCGGGCGGCAGCTACCTGTCCACCGACGCGCCGGAGGTCCACTTCGGCCTCGGCGCCGCGCAGACTGTGGACGAGCTGACCATTGTCTGGCCGGGCGGTAAGACCAGCACCTACCGCGGCCTGCAGGCCGGCCACTATTACCAAGTCATCCAGGGCGCCGGCGCGCCTCTCCCGGTGCGCTGAGCACGCGCCGCGGAACTACTGCACCGAACGCAACCGGTGTAATTGCAGGTTTCCACGCGCCGTTCACGCGGGCTGAGATCTCCGAGCACTGCTGAGCGGCCGGGACATCGGGAAGCGGTCGTCACGCGGGGTTGTACGGCGGAGAGTATGATACCGTCGTGGAAGGTGAGGTACCGTGCTCTCAGTCATGAGTGTGCCATGAGCGTCAAGGAATTGGAACAGGCTGTGCAGCGGCTTGATCCCGAATCGTACAGCGAATTCTCCCGCTGGTTCATAGAGTTCGACCACGACAGGTGGGACCGGCAGATCGAAGCCGACAGTCGTGCAGGAAAGCTCGATGAGCTTGTTCGGAGGGCAGACCAGGACTTTGAAGCCGGCCGCTGCAAGCCCCTGTAGCAAATGGCCCACTTCACTACGCCGGAATTCTGGGCATGTTACCGCGCGCTGCCAATCGAAGTTCAGCAACTGGCGGACAGGAATTACGCCCTGCTCCAGAGTGACGCGCGACACCCGTCTCTCCACTTCAAGAAAGTGGGTGATGTGTGGTCTGTGAGCGAGGGGGGATCTGCTGCCTGGAGGCCGCGATTGATGACCATTATCATCCCAAATGACAGTGAGCGCCTGGTCGTTGAGCGTGCCGATCAGATCGGCCAAACGTCGGAGCAAGTCGCCTTCGACGCATTGCCCCGCGCCCTGAATGGGACGGTTACTCCGTCAGCTTCCAAGGATGTCTGGCTAACGCCACTGCAACGACTCGCGACTCCGGCCGGCGTATCGCTGCCGGACGACGCGCTCTCCTCGGAGGCAATTGACGGTGGATTGCTTCAATCGGATAGCGGGCGCCCGGCCAGGTCCTCGCGACCGAGGTTATGAGGTTGGAGCAATAGCTCCCTCGACCAACTCCGAGTTAGTGCATTTACGTCCGCGAAGGCGGACATGCTGTTGTCGCGAGGCGAGGACCTCGGTCCCACGCACCCGGCGGACCACGTGGTCACGCGCCAACAGCTTGGCGCATTCGAATCGGCTCTGTGCTTCGCGGGCACGCTGAGCTCGCATCGCCGCTGGTCACTAACCCCTTATCCCAGACACCGAGGTAACGACATCATGAAGCTACCGATCACGCTCCTATGGCTCACCCTTATTGGCGCGGTCGCCAGTTCCTCGCCGCCAGCATCTGCCCAGCAGCCCCTCGCGGGCGCGCCGCAGCCGCCGGGTCGGCGATTCGGCGGCGGCGGGCGGCAGCAGGGCGCGCCGCCCATCCAGCCGAAGCCCGAGGAGCTTGCAGCCATCAAGGCGAAGACCGAGCAGATCGAGGCGGCGGTCGCGGACCTCAGGGCGCAGCACGCCGACCCCGTACTGCTCAACGACGTCGCGGTGTTCGCGCACGCCGGCCGGATGCTGCTCGAGTTCCCGGAGCTGTTCGGAACCCAGAACGCGATCGACCATGCGATGGGCGTCCTGGACCGCGGCATCGAGCGCGGCCAGCAGTTGAAGGATGGCAAGCCGGAGTGGGACGAGGGCCCGAAGCGGATCGAGGCGTACCGCTCGGAGATCGACGGCTCGCTGCAGCCCTACGGCGTGTCGCTGCCGGCGAACTACGATCCGGCCAAGCCGGCGCGACTTTATGTCTGGCTGCACGGCCGGCAGAACAACACCACCGAGGCGGAGTTCATCTATGGCTTCCTGCGCCAGCGCCCCGGGTTTGGCGCGGTGGCCGACCAGGGCCAGATCCAGGTCGACTGCTTCGGCCGCATCAATAGTGCGGGCTGGCACTGGGCCGGCGAGGCGGACATCTTTGAGGCGATCGCGGCGATGAAGCGGCGTTACAAGATCGACGATAAGCGGATCGTACTGCGCGGCTTCTCCATGGGCGGCGAGGGCGCGTGGCACATCGCCCTGCACTACCCAGACCGATTCGTAGCCGCCGAGATCGGCGCCGGCACCACCTCCCGGCGCGGCCAGAACCCCGACCTGGAGCCCTATCAGCGGGCGACGACTACAATCTGGGAGAACATCTCGGAGTGGTCGCTCAACATCTTCAATCTGCCGCTTGCGGGCCACGACGGCGAGCAGGACCCCGGCCAGCTCGAGTCCTCGCTGCGCGCCCGCGCCCAGCTTGAGAAGGAGGGCTTCCCCTCCGAAGGCGAGAAGGACTATCTCCACTCGGTCGGCGCGCCCGGCCTCTGGATGGTCTCGCTGAACACCGGTCACGGCACCAGCCCGCTCGTCCGCCAGCGGCTCGACGCCTTCCTGAAGGAGTGGGCCAACAAGGGCCAGACCTCGCCGGACCACATCCGCTTCGTCACCCACACCACGCGCTACAACCGCGACTACTGGGCCTCCGTCGACGGCATGGACCGCCACTACGAGCGGGCCGACGTGGACGCGGTCCGATCGGACGGCGGCCGCTCCTATGCGATCAAGACGCACAACGTGAGCCGGCTGGTCCTGCGCGAGGCGGACCGCGCGCGGGAGGTGAAGATCGACGGCCAGGCTCTCAAGGTGCGGCCCGGGGCCTCGATCGCGCTGGAGAAATCAGGCGGGGCATGGCGGCAGGACCGCGGCCTGAAGCAGGCGGGCCTGCACAAGACGCACGCGCTCCAGGGCCCGATCGACGACGCGTTCCTCGATCCGTTCCTGCTCGTCCGCCCGACCGGTACGCCCTGGAACGAGGCGGCGAACAGCCAGGCCCTCCGCTCGATGGCGCGGTTCGACCGGCTCTGGGCCAAGTTCTTCCGGGGCCACCCGTTCGTCAAAGACGACAAGGACGTTACCGCCGCGGACATCGCGAAGTACCACCTCGTGCTGTTCGGCGATCCCGGCAGCAACCGGCTTATCCCGCGCGTCCTCGGCAAGCTGCCAGTCACCTGGACGAAATCCACGGTGACGCTGGCCGGCAAAGAGTACCCGGCATCGGACTGCTATCCGGCGCTCATCTATCCGAACCCGCTCAACCCGGCGAAGTACGTGGTGCTCAACACAGGTTTGACAATTTCCGACCGGGACTACAACGGCGACTACGGCATGCCGCGCTGGGGCGACTACGCCGTCGTCAAGGCCGTGCCCGGCGGCGACATCCCGGAGGTCCAGACCGCCGGCCTCTTCGACGAGAGCTGGCAGCTTCCGAAGTAGGTAAAGGTTGGACTCCATCATGTCCGCCATTCTTCACATTACGAGCGGTTGGGCGACTCGGGGCCTGGACCGTGCATGTACAGTCGAACTCATGTATAATGAGTCTTGCCACATCATTGTGGGAATCAGCGAGATCTGTATGCGTCTGGTTTCGTTGCGGCCGCTAATGAAGCCGTCATTCTTCGAAGCGTTGCGGAGGCGAGAACGTCGCAAATCTAATTCGAAGCTCTCTGATCCGCCGGTGCCCGCGATTTGCCGCGACTTTCTGCCGCCACGGTAGTCAAATAGTGTGTGAGTTACCTTTCCAGGCTTGATATGAAGAGATCGATACAACAAATCGCCGAGCCCTCTCGCCCCGCCCGCCGACCGCTCGTGGTGACTACGGCGGCGCTGCTCACGCTTGCGCTGCCGGCCGCGTCACTGCTCTGCGCCGCCGCGCCGCCCGCGCGGCAGCGGGCGCATGCCGCCCCCAGGCATTCCGCGACGCCTGCCGCGAGCGCCGCGGACGCCGGTTTCAATCGCGCCGTGCGGCCGCTCATACAGAAGTACTGCGTCTCCTGCCACGCCGGCAAGAACGCGCCGGCGGGAATCGACCTCGCGTCCGCGAAAGATGCCTCCGCGGTGCTGAAGAACCGGTCCGCCTGGGACCGCGTTGCCCAGAACGTCGGTAACAGCCACATGCCGCCCGCGGGAAGTCCCGCGCCGACGAAGGCGGAACGCGACGGCCTGGTCGAATGGGTGCAGTCCACCACCTCAGCCGCCGACTGCAAGCTCAACGATCCCGGCCACGTTACCCTGCGCCGGTTAAACCGCGCCGAGTACAACAACACGGTCCGCGACCTGTGCGGCGTGGATATCCATCCGGGAGACGAGTTCCCGAACGACGACGTGGGCTACGGCTTCGACAACATCGGTGACGTTCTCTCCATCTCGCCGCTACTCATGGAGAAGTACATCGCCGCGGCTGCAAAGGTCGCCCACGCGGCGTTCCAGAATCCGGACGACGTGCTCCAGCCGGTCCAGCTCAACCCGCCCTCCTTCTCCTACCTGGCGCAGGCCACGCGCGTTGGCGATCACGCGGCGCTGGCGGCGCAGAACGCCGAGGTGGACTGCGACTACCTCTTTCCGACGGCTGGTGATTACGTTCTGCGGGCTGTGGTCTACCAGTCGCAGGCGGGGCCGGAAGCGGCCAAGATGCAGTTTAAGCTGGACGACAAGGATATCCTCTCCAAGAACGTGTTCAACGCGGCGCGGACGCCAATGAACGCCGAAGTCCGCATGCCGGTCCCGGGCGGCAAGCACAAGCTGAGCGTCGTCTTCACGAACCCGTTCCACGACAATACGGACTACTCGAATCTGCCTCGGCAGCAGCAGCGCAATCGGAATCTTGACCGCCGGCTGAATGTCAAGCAGATCGTGGTGCTCGGGCCGCTGCACGGCCCGAACGCCCAGTCGCCGCTTATGCAGCAGCTTGGCAATCCCCAGCCGGACGCGGCCGCTGCCGAGCCGGAGTCGCGCAAGTTCCTCGCGGAGTTCGCCGGCCGCGCCTATCGTCGGCCCGCCACGCACGAGGAGGTCGAGAAGCTGGTGCACTGCGCCGACCTTGCTCGCAGCAAGGGAGAGAGCTTCCAACAGTCGATCGAGTACGCGATCACCGCGGCGCTCTGCTCGCCCAACTTTCTCTTCCGAATTGAGACCAGGCCGGCAGTCGCGCCCGCGCCTGCGAAATCCGCCGCAAAGCCGGCGGTACGGCTTGCATCCAGGCGAGGAGTCAAGGCGAAGGCGAAGACCGTGGCGGCGCCTGCCACGTCCGCCAAGTACCAGCTCAGCGATTACGCGCTCGCCTCGCGCCTGTCCTACTTCCTCTGGTCCTCAATGCCCGACGACGAGCTTCTCGGTCTGGCGGCCAAGGGCAGGCTGCACGATCCGGCGGTGTTGGAGGCGCAGGCCCGCCGCATGCTGAAGGATCCGCGCTCCCGCGCGCTCGGCGAGAACTTCGCCGGCCAGTGGCTTCAGCTTCGCGGCCTTGCCAATAGCTCGCCCGATACGCGCCGCTTCCCGGATTTCGACGAGGGGCTGCGGCAGGCGATGAAGACCGAGACCGAGCTCTTCTTCGACTCGATCGTCACCGAGGACCGCAGCGTCCTGGACTTCCTGGATGCGCGCTACACCTTCCTCAACGAGCAGCTCGCCAGGCACTACGGCATCGAGGGTGTGCAGGGCGGCGAGTTCCGCCGCGTACCCCTTACCGGCGACGAGCGCGGTGGCATCCTCACGCAGGCCAGCCTGCTCACGGTCACGTCGAATCCTACGCGTACGAGCCCGGTCAAGCGCGGCAAATGGGTGATGGAGAATCTGCTCGGCGTGCCGCTTCCGCCCGCGCCGCCCAACGTTCCGGCCCTCGCCGACGATTCGCGCGGCCCGCTCGTCGGTACGCTCCGCCAGCGCATGGAGCAGCACCGCAAAGACCCGATCTGCGCGAGCTGCCATGCAGGCATGGATCCGATCGGCTTCGGCCTGGAGAACTACGACGCCGTCGGCCGATGGCGCGTTTCCGACGGCGACGGGTCGATCGATCCGAGCGGCGTCCTGCCGGACGGCTCGAAGTTCAACGGTCCCAAGGAGCTGAAGCAGATCCTGCTCGCCCGCAAGAGCCAGTTTATTCACTGTCTGACGCAAAAACTGATGACCTACGCTCTAGGCCGCGGCCTGGAACGAACCGACAAGTGCAACATAGACTCGATTGTAAGCGGTACAATGAAGGATGGCAACCGCTTCTCGGCGATTGTCGTCGGCATTGTCAAGAGCGAGCCGTTCCGCGAACAGCGAAACGATAAAGGAGACTGAGAAGCGATGCCCTGGGAACCCATTTCTCGCCGCACGCTGTTACGTGGCCTGGGAACCGCCATTGCCCTGCCGATGCTGGAGGCGATGCTGCCCCTGAACGCGCTGGCGCAGTCGGCTGCCAAGGCGCGCGTCAACAGGATGGCCTTTCTCTTTATCCCGAACGGCGTCAACGTGGCGAATTGGATGCCTGCGACGGAGGGACCGCTGGAGCTGACCCCGACTCTTGCGTCGATGAAGAATGTCAAGGACAAGATATCCATAATCACCGGCCTCTCGCAGCATAACGCGTTCGCGCTGGGAGATGGCGGCGGAGACCACGCGCGGAGCACGGCCGCGTGGCTCACCGGCGTTCATCCCAAGAAGACGGACGGCGCGGATCTGCACGTAGGCATCTCCGTCGACCAGGTGGCCGCTCAGCGCGTTGGCCGGGCGACGCCCTTTGCCTCCCTCGAGCTCGGCTGCGAGCGCGGGCAGGTGTCCGGCGCCTGCGACACTGGTTACAGCTGCGCCTACTCCTCGTCGATCTCCTGGCGTGGGCCGAGCACGCCCAATCCGCACGAGGTCGATCCGCGCGCGGTCTTCGAGCGCCTCTTCGGCAACAACAGCCCCGGCGAGACGGCCGAAAGCCGCGCGCGCCGCCAGAGCCTGAAGCAGAGCGTGCTGGACTTCGTGCTAGACGATGCCGCCAGCCTGAAGAAGCAGCTCGGCGTAAAGGACCAGGCGAAGCTGGACGAGTACTTCACCGGCGTACGCGAGATCGAGGACCGGCTGGCGCGGATCGAGAAGATCAATGCCGACCCGGCGATCGGCGATAAGGTGCCGGCCGGCGTTCCGCCCACCATGCGCGAGCACATCCGCCTCATGTGCGATATGATGACGCTCGCCTTCCAGGCCGACCTGACGCGCATCTGCACATTCATGATCGCCAACGACGGCAGCAATCGCAGCTACAAGGACATAGGCGTGCCCGAGGGTCATCACGACATGTCGCACCACGGCCACGACCCGTACAAGCTGGACCAGATCGCGAAGATCAACAAGTTCCACGCCGAGCAGGTTGCCTACTTCCTCGAGAAGCTGGACGGAATCCACGAGCCGGACGGGACGCTGCTCGACAACTCGATGATTGTCTATGGCGCGGGCATCAGCGACGGCGACCGGCACAACCACGACAACCTGCCGATCTTGCTGGCCGGCGGCGGCGCGGGAACCATCAAGCAGGGACGGCACCTGAATCTGGACAAAGAGACGCCGCTCAACGATCTGTTCCTCTCGATGCTGGACCGCATGGGCGTCCACGTCGAGACCCTGGGCGACAGTACCGGCCGCCTCACCACACTGATCTAGCCGCACCCAGGCGGATCAATGGTCCCAAAGGGCCTGTTGTCGGTCTTCAAGGTCTCCTGGACCTAGAGCCCAACCCGCCCAAATTGACGAACAGCACCGCGGCCCGCGCCGGAGTAATCCAACGCGGGCCGCGATGCTGTTCCTGGCGCTCGCTCTGTGCCTGTGGCTACTTCGCCACGATGTACAGGTTCGTGATCCCAAGCGACGGCAGCCCCGTCAACTGGCAGTTCGCCTGCTGGCCCGTGAATGTCGCGGACAGGATCGGATTGTTGGGCGCAATCGCCGGGTAGCCGCGGACGATGAGCCGAACTGGCTGGCCGCTGCCGTTATACGTCCCGGCCACCTGCATCGTGGTCGTCGAGTTCTGCGGCCGGAGCGAATGCACGGTCAGCGTGCCCGTGACGAGATAAGCGCTGCCGTTCGGCGCAAGGTGAAGCGCCAGCGTAACCTGCGTGTATCCGAAGCCGGCCGTTCCGCGGACGTCGGTCGGGAATTGAATCGGCGCGGGCCTGTTGATCGGCGCGCCGTTCGGCGTCAGCGCGAACGAGAGCGCGTTGAAGATCCCCTGGCCGGTCGGGACAGGGCCTGTCGTCACGTTGAGCACTCCGCCTCCAATGCCCCCGCCGGTGAGCGTTCCGGTCACGCCGACTGCTGCGGGCACGCCGGCCGCCGCATTGTATGTCAGGCCCGCCGTGAGGGTGCTGCCCGAAAACGTCCCCTTGATGAAATACTGGAACCGCGCGGCGAGATAGACCGAGCCGGTCGCATCGATCGTGCCGTTGCGCTGCCGCGTCAGGTAAAGGTCCAGCTTGATGTTCGAATAGCGGTTGTCCACGCCGCGGTACAGCGTCTGCTGGGCGCCCGCCGGTGTCGCCGTCGCGATCGCCGCGAAGCCGCATAGAGCGGCCGTGGCCGCGATCGCCGTCAGGGCCTTGCGGGCGTACATCGTAAACATCCTCGTATCTCCTTCTGGTGGTGTGCCAGGTATGGTTGCGGGAACTATCGGTCGTCGCGGTTTGCTCCGCCTGAGTTCCCGGGCTGCGGTTGCGCTTACGGGATCATTATAAGCCGACCGGCCGTTCCGCGCCGTGAACTCCTGGACATGCGGAGAGTGCAATAGGTCACTCGGTTGTAATCTCGCAGCGGCCCCATTTCGGCCCGGCGCCAGCCAACGGAGAGTCGCCAGCGAAATGGGGCGGTTCCATACAGGGCATGCTCGAACACGGGCGGTGCGCACCGCCTTCGCCAGAGGTCTGTCTCGAGCGTGATCGTGCTCTTCTCGCCCGGTGCGTGCGTTCGCGGACTTGCGGACGCGCACGGGTACAATAAAGCAGACGTGTACATGCGTCGCGGCGCCGGACCTCCCGCGCCGCCACCCTGTCGCCGGACGCGACGCGTCGTGGCGCTGACCGCCAACTCTTCGAGGATTGCCGCCGAAACCATGAAGATCACGCTTCGCCGCTTCTCCGTAACCAAGCGCCACGCGCTCACCATCAGCCGGGGCACCAGCTCGGGCTCCGAGAATCTGCTCGTCGTGGTGGAGCACGAGGGCGTGACCGGCCTGGGAGAGATGGCGCCGACCTCCGGAGGCGCCGTCGCGGAGACCGCCGAGAGCGCGGAGGCGGATCTGGACCGCTGGAGAGGTCCGCTCGCCCAGCTTGTGCCCTGGGAGATGCAGCGCGTCGACGCACTGCTAGACGGCGGAGCGAGCGCTGCCGGCCAGCCGGTCGAGGGGTTATGCGGCAATGCCGCACGCGCGGCGCTCGACATCGCACTGCACGACTGGCTGGGGAAACGCGCCGGCATGCCGGTCTGGCAGCTCTTTGGGCTGGACCTCGATAGCATCCCGCCGACGTCGCTTACGGTCGGCATCAACCCGCCGGAGCGGATCCGCGAGATCGTGCCGGAGATCGTGGCGCGGACGGGCGCGAAAGCGCTCAAGGTGAAGCTGGGCAATCCTGCGGGCGTCGAGGCCGACCGCGAGAGCTTCGCCGCCGCGCAGGGGGCCGCGCCCGGCCCGATCCTTTGGCGCGTGGACGCGAACGGCGGCTGGACGGTGGACGCGGCGCGACTGATGATCGCGTGGCTCGCGACGCGCGGCGTCGAGTTCGTCGAGCAGCCGCTGCCGCGCGGCCAGGAGGCCGACCTGCCGGCCGTGCATCGCGGCTCGGCGCTGCCGATCTATGCGGACGAGAGCATCTGCCACGCGTCGGACATCCCGCCGCTCGCAGGCGCGATCGACGGCGTGAACCTGAAGCTCATGAAGTGCGGCGGCCTGCGTGAGGCCCTGCGCATCGTCCACACGGCGCGGGCGCGCGGCCTGAAGGTGATGATGGGCTGCATGTCCGAATCGTCGCTGGCGATCACGGCCGCCGCGCACCTCTCGCCGCTGGCAGACGCCCTGGA
>DATGJU010000304.1:0-4947 GCA_035295045.1 Chthonomonadaceae bacterium | reverse complement strand
AGGCGGCCTGTGCCCGCTCTGGGCGGTCGCGCCCACGCCCGGCCGCCTACCGACCAAGGCGGGCGTCCGCGATGAAGCGCCTCTTCGTGCACCCTGCAATCCGCGGCTATCGCGAGCCGCTCTACCGCATGCTCGGCGACGCCGGCTTTGCGTTCCTCTTCACGATGGTCAACACGCCCGGATCGCACGCCGGCGAGGAGACGGCTCACATCCTCCGGACCTTCGATTATGACTGGCATCAGTGCCGCGAGATCAAACGCTTTCCTGCCACGAACTTCTCCTGGGACCTTTGGCGCGTATTCCGATACGATACGATTATATTCAGCTGCCTCACCTCCGTTCCGTTCCTGCTGCTCGCCGCGCCGCTACGGCTGCTCGGCAAGCGCGTCCTGCTGTTCGACGAGACCTGGCGCTATCAGTACGAGGTCCGTCGCTACCGCAGGCTGCTGCCGTGGGTCCGCTTCCTCGTCCGCCGCTGTGTCGACGCGGTGGTCCCGGCGGGCAGCAAGGCCGCCGACATGTTCGATCGGGAGTTCGGCGTTCCGCGGTCCCGGATGTTCATCGCCTATAACACGACCGTGGACGTTTGCCCAGCAGCACCGGGGCCGGTAGACATTGCGGACGACGACTCGCGGGCGCACGCTGATGGACACGGTATGGTTAGCAACGGGCCTCAGGGCGAGCCAGCGGCGCCCAACTCCTCGCGAGACCGCCCTCACCCGGTTTCAGTCCTCTACCTCGGTCGCATCGTGCGGTACAAGGGTCTCGACGTACTGATCCGTGCGCTCGCGATGCTCGACGGCAGGCCGCGCCTGCGTGTCGTGGGTTCCGGCGACTTTCGGACCGAGTGCGAGACGCTCGCGGAGCAGCTGGGCCTGACCGATCGCATCGAGTTCGCCGGCGATTGCCTCGCCGAAGAGGCGAGCCGATACTACGAGGAAGCTGACATGTTCGTGCTTCCCTCGCGGTTCGTGTTGAGCGATGCCGTCAACTGTGAATCGTGGGGCTTTACAGTCAACGAGGCAATGAGCCATGGCCTGCCGGTCGTCGCGACGGACGCCGTCGGCGCGGCGCACGACCTCATCCGCGACGGCGACACCGGTATGCTCGCGCGCGAAAACGATCCGGCCAGCCTGGCCGAAAAGCTCTCGCCGCTCGTCGCGGACCCGGAGCTGCGCGGTGCGATCGGAGAGCGCGGCCGGCTGTGGCTGCAGCAGCGGTGCCGCTACGACCAGAACTTCGCCGCGGTGATGGAGGCTGTCCGGTACGCGGAATCCGGCGCTAGAACTGGAAGTAGATGAACGGCGACGACGCGGTCGGCGCGAGGAAAAGAAGTCCGAACAGCACGAGCAGCGCCAGGAGCATGCCCCCGAACGTGCTCAGCCTCGGATGGAAGCGGTCGCGGAGACGCAAGCCTGCGAGGTGGCCCAGCGCGACGGCCGGCAACGAGAGCACGGTCGCAGTCTGCATCCATACCGTTCCGGCGCCTCCCGCGCCTGCCGCAAACATCTTGCGGAGCATGAACAGCGCGGCCGGCATCGATGGCGCGCGGAAGAAGAGCCAGGCCAGGCAAACGAAGAGCAGCGTGACAAGCCAGTTGAACGCGTGAAGCGGCACTCCCCCGGGCCTGGCGCGCCTGCCGATGCGGTCTTGCCAGAGCTTGTGAACGGCCAAACCGGCGCCGTGAATGCCGCCCCAGACTACAAAGTTCCAGTGCGCGCCATGCCAGAGGCCGCCTAGCAGCATGACGATCAGCAGGTTGACGTACTGGCGCGCCTTGCCGCGCCGGTTGCCACCGAGTGGATAGTAGAGATACTCGCGGAGCCACCGGGAAAGGGATATGTGCCACCGTCTCCAGAACTCCGTGATGTTCTGCGAGATGTAGGGCATGTCGAAGTTCGCCGGGATTTCGAATCCAAGGGCGCGCGCCGAGCCGATAGCCATGTCGCTGTAGCCGCTGAAGTCGCAGAATATCTGAATTGCGTAGGCCGCCACCGCCAGCCAGATGGTCGCGGAGCTGAAGGCCGCCGGGCGCCCGAACACACCGTCCACGAAGGGCGCGAGATGGTCGGAGATCAGCACCTTCTTCACAAGGCCGAGCAGGAACAGCCAGAATCCCCGCTCGATGTTTTCCCATCGAACGCGGATCGGCTTCTCGATCTCCGGAAGGAACTGCATCGGCTTCAGGATCGGCCCGGCGATCAGGTGCGGAAAGAAGGCGACCAGCAGGCCGAGCTCCCAGATGTTGCGGGCCGGCCGGCTCTCCCGCCGGTAGATGTCCACGAGGTAGCTGATGACCTCGAACGTGATAAATGAGATACCGACGGGCAGCACGATCTGCGCAAGTGGCAGCCGCACGTGCAGCGGCCCGAGAAGCCCGTTGGCGGACTCCACGAAGAAGTTGCAATACTTGAAGACGCCCAACAGGAGCAGGTCGAAGACGATCCCGGCACGCAGCCAGCCGAGCTGCGCCGATCGCTCGCCGGACCGCTCGATCCGCTGTCCGACGAGGTAGTTGACTGCGGTTGAGACGGCGAGGAGCGCCGTAAAGCGATAGTCCCAGCACGCGTAGAAGAGGTAGCTGCCCGCGAGCAGCGCGGCCTTCTTCAGCCGGTCGGACGGCAGCGCAGCAAGCAGCGCCAGCATCACCGCCAGGAAGAGGATGTACTGAGCGCTGGAGAAGATCATCGAGCGAGACGCGCGGCGGCCAGCTCCGTGACGCGCGCAGCCACGAGCGCGTGTCCGAGCG
Organism: Chthonomonadaceae bacterium; assembly: GCA_035295045.1. GTDB lineage: Bacteria > Armatimonadota > Chthonomonadetes > Chthonomonadales > Chthonomonadaceae > DATGJU01. The sequence goes on along the minus strand of DATGJU010000304.1, from coordinate 2,198 downwards.
CGTTGATGTGGCCGTAGCCCGGCTGCGAGTTATTAAATCCGCATGCCGGCTGATGCGTTCGTTGGAAGGTGGCAATGAAGTCGGAGCGCATGTTCACGAACGGCACGCCGTTGTGCGCTGCCGCGCGCGCAAGCAGCGCCTCGACCTCCGAAGGCGGCGCTTCCGGCTGCGAGTAGTTTATCGACGGGAGATAGACGAGCGCGAGACGCGGATAGCGCCGCTGAAGCTCCGCGATCGTCCACACGAGAGCGGCGCGGCCGACCGGCGTTAGCGACGCGGAGCTGCCGGCGGCGTCGTCCGCAGCGCGCGCCGATCGGACGCGCATCGCAGCGATCTTTTCGGACGCAACGCGGAGAGTGGATATCGAGGTAATCATCGTCAAGCGGGGGAATAGCCTGGTGAACGGATTCTCGCTGACGACGGCGTCATTCTTCACGGTCCCGAAGCCCGAAGCATTCCGGACCACTGCGAACGGCTTACCGGTATCCATGAGCTCGCTCGTGAAATCGCCCTGATCGAGCTGGATCACCACACTATCGGGCTGGACTGCTCGCCGGTAGAACTCCGCAAGGTGGAGGTAGTAGGCCGGAGACGCGCCGCTCCGACCGCCGTTCACGATCTCGACTCCGGGTCCGAACCGCGATCGCAGCGCGGCCCCGGCACGCGCGCAATAGGTCTGCGCATCACCGACCTGGTACGCCTCGGTAAAGGAGTCGCCGAGCACGAGCACACGCGTTACGGCCGCGGATTTGGGGCGGATCTCGCAGTTACGCATTCCCAGTGTATTGACATGGGTGACTGAAAAGCCCTCGGTGCCGTGGACGAGCAGTCCCGCGCCGGACAGCCGTCCCAGGATAGGATGCGTCTGCGCGCCGGGCATGCGGACAACCGTGCACTCCAGGATCACTTCCCAGATCATCAGCGCGCATATCAGCGCACAGGTGAATTTTAAAGCGAGCTTCGCGATGAGAGCGCCCTTTTTTGGCCGGCCCGCACGGCCGCCGCACCGCCTGCGATAGAGAGCGCCGAATGGCCGGCGCAGCGAGCCCGTCCGTGCCGACTTTGCCGCGGATACGGTACAATGGACGGCGCATTATAGCCGATACGGGCCGGCGGGTTCAATCTGCGCTGCCTGACGACGAGGCCTGCGCCGGCCGGGTCACCGGGCGGGCCGACAGGTTGGACGAGATGATGCGCGTTCTCCGCCCCGTATGAAAGCCGGGCCAGTTATACGGATTGAGGGCGACCATCACATTTGCCGGAAGCATGACACCATGACCGATATCGCCACCGACGACAGGATTCGCATCGTCCACGTGATCACCGGCACCGACGTCGGCGGCGCCGAGACGATGCTCACCAAACTGATCTCCGCGCACGATCGGGAACGGTTCGAGGTTCGCGTCGCCAGCGTTCAGCCGTCCGGCCCGATCGCGGAGCGGATCAGCGCGATGGGCGTCGAAGTCACATCGCTTGGCGCGCGGAATGCATCGGCCGCAATACCCGCCGTAGGCGCGCTCTCGCGGAGCCTGCGCCACTGGCGGCCGCACGTTGTCCAGACCTGGCTCTATCACGCCGATCTCATCGGCGGCATCGCATCGCTCCTTGCGCGCGTCCCGGCGCTTGCGTGGAACATCCGGAACGGCACCCTGGACGCGGTAGGGTCTAAGCGCAGCACGATTATGGTCGTTCGGGCGCTCGCTCGCCTATCTCGGCGGCTCCCTAAACGGATCGTGTGCTGCTCGGAGAATGCTCGAAGCCTGCACGTTTCGCTTGGATACGATGCCGGTAAGATGACCGTGATCCCGAACGGCTTCGACCTGAATCTGTTCCGCCCGGACGCCCGCGCGCGCGATTCGGTCCGATCGGAGCTTGGAGTTGCGGCAGACACTCCGCTCGCCGGCCTCGTCGCGCGCTACCACGCCCAGAAGGATCACGGCAATTTCGTTGCTGCGGCGCGGCGCGTTCTGGATCGCGTGCCCCGGACGCACTTCCTGCTCTGCGGTGAGCGCGTCACCGCGGACAACGCCGAGTTGGCGGGCTTTATCGCAAAGTCCGGCGCGCCGGATCGGTTCCACCTGCTCGGCCGGCGGGCCGACATTCCGCGGATCAGCGCCGCGCTCGACGTTGCGATCAGCGCATCCAGCTTCGGTGAAGCGTTCCCGAACGTCCTCGGCGAAGCCATGGCGTGCGGCGTC
>DATGJU010000303.1:0-7189 GCA_035295045.1 Chthonomonadaceae bacterium | reverse complement strand
AGGGCCGTGGCCGGTCCCGATGTCCCGCTCATCGTCACCACCGATCTGCACGCCAACCACTCCGCGAAGCGCGTGGCCGCCTGCGACGCCATCATAGGCTACGACACCTACCCGCACACGGACATGGCCGAGCGCGGCAGCGAGGCCGCCGACCTGATCGTGAGGGCGGTCCGTGGCCAGGTCCGGCCGGCGGCGGCCATTCGCACCCTGCCGTTGATCTGGAGCGCCGAGTGCCAGGTGACGGCGCACATGCCGATGCGCGAGGTGCTGGACCGCGTCCACGAGGCGGAGCGGAGGGCGGGTATCCTTTCGGCGACAATCTCGACCGGCTTCCCCTGGGCGGACGTGCCCAACATGGGCGCGTCGGTGATGGTGGTTGCCGATGGCGACCGGGAGCTGGCGCAGCGGACCGCGGACGAGCTGGGCGATTGGATCTGGGAGCGGCGGGACCGCTGGTATATCGCGCCGATGAAGCTGGAGGATGCGCTCCGACTTCGGAAGCTGAGCGCAAACGAGCCGACCATCCTGGCGGATATGGCGGACAACACCGGAGGGGGCGCGCCGGGCGACTCCACGCACGTGCTGCGCGAGTGCGTCGAGCGCGACCTGCCGGATGCGCTGTTCCTCTACATGGTCGATCCCGAGACGGCGGAACAGGCGCACGCCGCGGGCGCAGGCGCGACGATTCGGGCGCGCGTCGGCGGCAAGTCCGATCCCCGGCAGGGCGAGCCGGTGGTCATGGACGCGGAGGTGGTGGCGCTCTCCGACGGGCAGTTCCTCTACGACGGGCCGATGTATTCCGGCACGACCGGCAATTTCGGACCGTCGGCGTGGCTCCGGCAGCGCGGCGCGAACGTGGTCGTAACGAGCGTACGGATGCAGCCGTTGGACCAGGCGTTTTGCCGGTCGCTCGGCATCGACTGCGCCAAGATGCAGTATATCGTCGTCAAGTCAGCGGCGCACTTCCGTTCCGGCTTCGAGAAGCTGAGCGCTGAGATCTACAACATCGACGCGCCCGCAATGCACTCCCACGACTACACCACGCTGGAGTATCGGCGGCGCGGCCCTGTCTATCCGCTGGATTTGTCGTAAGGCGATGGGGCTATACGTCGAATTGGCCGCACGGCCGCGCGCTTCCAGGACAGGCCCGCGGGCTACCTTCGAGTGAGGCGGGCCGCGTTCGCGGCGTCGATAGCGCTGCCGATGCCGAGCATGGCGTAGAAGCCGACGCAGGCGACGATCGGCCACTGCGTGCTGGGGTCGAAGTGCGTGCGCTCGCGGCGAACTTTCGCTGCCGCATGGCTGCGCTTCTCAACCGAGGTTTCGTAGGGAGTCTGGTCGCGCGTCAAATAGATCAGCGCTCCCATTGCGAGCGCCGCGCAGGCGATAAGTATCGCGCCCTTGACCGTCTGCCCGACGTGAATCTGTCCCGCGCCGGGGATCAGCAGCGAGAAGACCGCCGCCGCAACCGGGCTCTTGGGCACCTCCTCCGGGTCGGCCTCGCTCCAGCGCTGCTGGCGCATCATCAGGTCGCCGTACTTCCGCTCTGCAGAGGCCCGCTTGGCGTCGGCCTCCGTCGCGCGTTTATAGGCCGCCATCGCCTCGTCGGTGCGGGCAAGACCCTGCAGGATGTCACCATACATCTCAAGCGCCGCCGCGTCCCCCGGAATCCGCTCGATCGCCTCGCGGCACTTCGCCAGCGCCTCGACGTACCGCTCCCGTCGCTTAAGCGCGAACACCTCACGCAGCATCGTCTCCGCCTGCTCCTTCTCCTCACGCGTCGACTCCCGGAATGCGGGAAGATCCAGCGCGATCGCCTCGACCGCCTGGACGCGCGACGCGGCGTTTGCGGACTGGAGCTGCGCCGCGAAGCTCTGAAGATCGGCCGCACGCGCGGCGAGCTTCTGGCGGGCGGCCTCCTTCGCCGTGCGGGGCGGGGCGGCAGATTGCGGAAGGGGCGACAAACCCGGCAGTACGGTCGCGCCCGGGGCCGGCGCGGCGGTGTTCGCGTTGGCGTCCAGCAGGCGGCGGATCTCGTCCGGCTTCATGCCCATCCTTGCCAGATCCGCCTCGGTCTTGCGTCGCCGCTCCGCATCGGCCTGCAGGATGTCGGGGGCGGCCTGGCCCGCGCCTTGCGGCGCTGCGGCGAGCGCTGGAGCGGAAGATTGCAGCGGCGTGGCCCTCTGCGCCGTGCGGTTCGGGTCGGGCGGAGACGCGGCGGGAGCAGCGTCAGGTTGGAGAGAGGCGGCCGGCGGCATGGCCCGGGTCGGCTCCGGAGTGGCCGTTACCGGAGCCGGCGAAGCCCCGTCCACTGCAGCGAGCTGGATCAGGACGTAGCCCATCCGGCCTACTTCGTTTGCCGCGAGAGCAGCGTCAAGCGCGTCCAGCTTGCCCTGGACGACGTTGCCCAACCGGTCTTTGGCGACAAAGGCGAACTGCGGCATTTTAGTCCCCGGTCAACCGGCGCGGCCGAGCGCGAACGCTTTGCGCGACGGTCACACGCCGGTCGGTGCGGACGGTAGAGCGAAGGAAGAGGGCGTCCGGATGGCGCGCGTCACGCCGGCAGGAGGTCGAGCTCCACGCGCGGCGCGGCGCTCCAGAGCTCCTCCAGCTTGTAGAATTCGCGCTGCTCGGCCGCCATGATGTGTACGACCACGTCGCCGTAGTCCATCAGGATCCAGGTAGCCTCCTGGCGCCCCTCGATCCGCAGCTTGCGCTCGCCGGCCTGCCGAATCTTGTCGTCGATGCGGTCCGAGATCGCGCGGATCTGGATGCTGGACTTACCGGTGCAGATCACGAAGAAGTCGGTGATAATAGTGAGCGCGCGCACGTCGAGCGCGACGATCTCCTCGGCCTTTACCGCATCCGCGGCGCGTACGATGATCGCGACCTTCTCTTCGGAGCTCAGCCCAAAGTCGCCGGCCGCAACATCGTCGTCATCCTCAGGCTCGTCTCCGAATTCGCCGTCGTCCTCCAGCAGCGCGAGGACATCCTCGTCGACGCCGCGCGCCTCGTCGGTCTCCGGCGACTCCGCTTCGGTTTCCGTCGGAGCGGCGGTGCGGGTGGACGCGCGTCCCGTTTTGTTTGCAAGATTGCTCATTCAGCCGTGGTCCCTGGTCGGCGCGTACGGTGCGCCGTGAGTTATAACGTTGTCGAAGATTCGCGAATCGGCTCGTCGCGTGGGGCGGCGTAGAGATTGCTGCGCGCAACGTACTCCACCACGCCGTCCGGCGTCAGGTACCGGATCGGCCGCCCACGCCGCACGCGCTCGCGGATATCCGTCGATGAAATCTGCAGCGCGGTCGAGTCGAGCCTAAGTATCTTCGCGAGATACGATCGCGGGAGCCGTTCGTTCAGCGTCTCGAAATCGAAGCCGGGCCTTGTCGCCGTGATGAAGGTCGTCTTCGCAAGGACGTCCTCCGGCCTTCGCCACGTCGTGATCTCTGCGATAGCGTCTACTCCGACTATCGTGAACAGCTCCGCGCCGGGATGCTCGTCCCTCAACAGGTCCAGAGTGTCGACGGTATAGAACGGTCCGGCGCTCCGCATCTCGATGGCCGAGCAGGCGAAACCGGTGTTGCCGCAGGTTGCGATCTCCGCCATTGCGAAGCGATCGGCTGCAGGAGCGACTTCGCGTCCGGGCTTATGCGGTGGACAGCCGTTCGGTATGAACAGCACGCGGTCCAGCTCGAATTGGACGCGCGCCTCCTCGGCGATGAACAGGTGGCCGAAGTGGATCGGATCGAACGTGCCGCCCATGATACCGAGTCGCATGCGCGCTCCTCGCGTCGTCCCGCGCCCGGCCGCCTTAGTCAAATCCCCTTCTCGGCGCGTGCTGCGGCGGGCGGCCTGTGCGCGCGTCGGGAAGGGGATTCGGCGATCCACGGAGTGAGAGGGATTCGAACCCTCGAATGGCTTTTGACCATTACACGATTTCCAGTCGTGCTCCTTAGACCAACTCGGACATCACTCCAAAACCAATCGTTCACCGGTCTACTTCGGCTATCTATTATATCATGGTTGCCATAGGGTGTCAACGAACGAGCGACAGCGCGATCTCGGCGTTGCGCAGCGCGAGCCGCTCCAGATCGCCGGCTCGCCCGTGAAGCGCCTCGGAGCGTTCCGCGCGATGGGCGAGAAGGCTTGCGACCGACCCGGCCACGGCGTCCGCAGAGAAGCCGGTCCAGGGCGCCAGGGAATCATCGAGGCCGAGCACGCGCATCAGGCTGTCCACTTTAGGATCGTAAGTGAGCGCGAACGGCGGGACCGCCATGCGCGCGGCGAATATCAGGGCATGGAGCCGCATCGCCACGACCGCGTCCATGTCGCCGACGAGGCCGAGCAGGGCCGCGGGCGACGCCGGCTCCTTCAGGACCGGCAGCGTCAGGCCCGCGCGGCGCGCCACGTCCTCCGAGAACACGGCGTCGCCCGGAAGCTGCATCGGCAGCATGACCACGTCCGCGACGACGTTGAGAGCCCAGACCAGCCTGGCGCACTCGGCCGCCTGCGCCTCCGGACGCCCGCCCCATGGCCGCAGCGCGACACCGATCTTTGGCCGCCCCGATGCGGGCTGCTCAGCGCCGCGCCAGCAGGCGTCGACCTCCGCACGCGGCGCCTGCCGGAGCGCGAACGCCGGGTCTGCCGTCACCTCGATCGGCGGCCCGGTCACTCCGATGGTCCTGAGCAGCGAGGCAGACTCCTCGTCGCGAACGGTGATGTAGGAGACGCGCGAGGCGATGCGGCGAACCAGCCAGCGCGAGATCGCCTTATTGAACGGGCCCATCCCCTGCGCGTAGAACATGACCGGCTTGCCCATGCGCAGGGCCATCCGCACGATCCACAGATAGTAGATCAGTGAGCGCACGCTGGACGTGTCCTGGAGCAGGCTGCCCCCGCCGCTTATCAGCAGGTCGGCCTCGGCGAGAGTGGCCTTAACGATGCGCCGGTCCATTCTGTAGCGGGCGTCCAGGCCGTGCAACGTGCGCGTTGCCGCGGGGTCTTGCGAGAGGGGCAGCAGGCGCGCGGAGTCGCCGGCGACCTGCCGGAACGCCCCCGCGATGCCGCTGAGCACGGCCTCGTCGCCCGCATTGCCGCAGCCGTAGTATCCCGACACCGCGATCGAAACCCGCGCGTCACAGGCCCTCTCGCCGATCGATTGTCCCCGTCCGCTGGCTATTGAGATTCTCCTGTTCGCTAGCGCGATGCGACGGAGCCCGCAAAAGGCAAGAGCGCAGCGCCGATGCCTGGGGCGATCGGCGCTGCGCTCAATTGGGCACGAACTGCCGGCCTGCCTACTCCGGCTTCGGCGCCGCCAGCTCCTTCTCGATCGCCGAGATCACCGGCTCGGACTCCGGCTTCACTCCGGCCTTGAAGCGGGCGACCACTTCGCCCTTGCGGTTCACCAGGAACTTCGCGAAGTTCCAGTCGATGTCGCCGGCGAACTGCTCGTTGGTCTCTTTGGACGTCAGGAACTTGTAGAGCGAGACCTTGTCATCGCCCTTCACGATCACCTTCGAGAAGAGCGGGAACTTCACCTTGTACGTTGCCTCGCAGAACTCCTTGATGGTCTTCTCGTCGCCCGGCTCCTGCTTGCCGAAGTCGTTGGCCGGGAAGGCGAGGATCGTAAAGCCCTGTCCCTTGTACTTCTCGTAGATCTTCTCGAGGCCCTCGTACTGGGGCGTATTGCCGCACTTGGAGGCCACGTTGATGATCATGATCACGTTGCCTGCATAGCGCGCAAGCTTCACCGGGTTGCCGTCGATGTCCTTCATCGTGAAGTCGAGGACGGCCGGCGTCTTAACGCGCGGGTATCCCGCGACGGTCGGGACCGCATCCGGTCCCATTGCCTCTGGTTTCACGCCTGCCGCCTTTGCTTCGTATACGTTGTCGAAGTCGGCGAACGACTTCATGTGGGTCGCGTAGTAGATGCCGCGGAAGTTGCGGTCGCCGCCCGGCACCACGTGGCAGTAGACGCAGGCCTTCATCTCCTTGAGCGCGTAGGCGCGCCGCGCCTGGGCAGAGGGCGATGCGAAGGCCACCAGGGCAACCAGCGCAGACAGGACGCCGGCCAGGCGCGCGATTCGGTTTACAAGCATACGGGACTCCTTGATTGCACGGAACCGTGGCCTCCGCGAGTTTCGCCGCGTCGCGACACGACGCCGAAACCGTTCGAGAGCCGGAAAATGCGGGTTGCGAATGGACGCTGTTGACGATGGGTACTTCGGGCCGAGTCGGCACGGGCGGCGATTACTGTAGATCGCGACCCGCGGTCCGCGCCCCTATCGGGATATACTACGCACGGGCGACGATGTTTCGCTTCCGAAGTTGCGCTGCCCGGCAACAATTATAGCAGAAAAAAATAGCTGGTAGCTGGCAGCTAGTTGGGGTGCTGGTAGGGCTTTCAGTCAGCGGAAGATGCGGAGGCGGCGTTTGGCGCCGGAGTAGATGAAGTCCGCGAGCGAGTGCGCGGTGCCGGCGAGGATGAAGCCGCCAAGACCCGCGGCCGCCAGGACGGGGTTCTGCTCGGTCCAGACCAGGATCGTCCGCCAGCCGGTGGATGCGGCGAGCGTCGGGTCCACGTGCGGCCCAAGTCGGCTGTAGCCCCACAGTGCGGCCCAGAAGACGAGCGTCGACACGACCGAGAGATAGATGGCGCGAATCGCCCCGCCCAGAACGAGGCCGTGAGATATCCAGGAGCGGTGGGGCAAGCACAGGCGATACGGCAGCCACAGGAATCGCAGCATGCCCCACCGCCGGTATTCGCGCGAGTCCAGATCCAGGTCGCCGGCGCAGGCATACCCGGCGAAAAGGTAGGCCGTGGTGAACAGCGCGGCAGCAGCCGGGTCGGGATGCGGAGCGAAATGGAAATAGGCGACGTCGGCCGCGGCCGCCGTGATCAGCGTGATCGCATCGTGTACAGGCGCGTCGGGCATTCGTCCTCCTCGTTCCCCGCCTGGTGAAATGCCTGGCGACATTATTATACTGACTTCCGTCGGTATGAAGCGCCGCGCAATCCTGTTATCGGCGGATTTCGCCGTGCCTCCAGGGTTAATTGCGAGACGGCCAGCCCATTGCGGTGGGGCGGGCCTCGGCCCCTGCCAGACCACGGGCGGCGACGCCCGCGCCACCTTGGGGACGACCACGGGCGGGTCTCCGCGCCCGCCAGCGCGTCGTGGAATGCCCTGGTCCG
>DATGJU010000302.1:0-2520 GCA_035295045.1 Chthonomonadaceae bacterium | reverse complement strand
CGATCGAGCCGCTGTCCTGCTGCGTGGCGTACACCCAGTAGGGGAACTGATTATCGACGGAGATATGGTAAACCTGCGCGGTGGCCTGGTTATACCAGGAGCTCCACGTCTTGCCGCCGTCGAGTGATACCGTCGCGCCTTGGTCCGTGCCAAGGAACAGCCGGTTTCCATCCGTCGGGTCGAGCCACATCTGCTGCGGGTCGTCGCCGCCGGGCGCACCCTTGAAGCCGGTAAACGTCCTGCCACCGTCGGTCGAGCGGTAGCTGCAGGTGTTGATGACGTAGACGACATCCGGGTCCTGCGAATTCACGTAGACGCCGCAGTTGTACCCTCCCTGGCCGTTCGCCACGCGCCGATCCTCGGCGTCCATGTGCCGCCACGTCGAGCCGCCGTTGTCGGAGCGATACAGTCCGAAATTGCCGACCAGGAACATTCGCTGCGCATTCGTGTGCATCGCGACCGCGACGCAGGTCCTGCCCGTAAGCGCAGGCAGCCCGCCTCCCTTCAACTCCGTCCACGTGACGCCGTTGTCGATCGACTTGAATATCCGCGTGCCCGACGGCCCTTGGTCGCGGCCGCCGAATCCGCCTCCGCGAGCCTGGCCGGGAGGCGTGTAGTAGCGCATGGTGGTAGCGAGGAGGACATTCGGCTGGTCGAAGGCGCGCGCGATCTTCTGTGCTCCGGTGACGTCATCGAGCGCCAATGTCTTCGTCCACGTGGTCCCGCCGTCCGTGCTTCGGTAGATGCCGCGGGCGTCAGACCGTGCGTTCATCGAGCCCTGGGCCGCAAGAAGCACGGTGTTAGGATCGTGTGGATCCACGACGATGGACGGGATGTGCTCGGTCTTTTCGAGGCCCATGTGGCGCCACGTCGCGCCTCCGTCGATCGATTTGTAGACGCCGTTTCCGCGGTTGATGGCGCCGCCCGTGATCATGTCGCCCATGCCCACGTAGATCACGCTCGGGTCGGACGGCGCGACCTCGATCGCCCCGACCGACGACGCCTCCTTCACCGAGTCGAACACCGGATACCAGGTCGTGCCGGCGCTCGTCGTCTTCCAGACGCCGCCGGCCGGCATCCCCATATAGTAGACGCCGGGCTGTCCAACGACGCCCGTCACCGCCGCGACGCGTCCGCCCCGGAACGGCCCGATGCTGCGCCAGACCATCCCGGAGATGGGCAGGGGCGGCCCCGGCTGCGCAGCGGCGGATAGGCCTGCGATGACAAGCGGCAAAACAGCCAGAGCACAGCATATGGTCGACGTTCGATTCATGGAAGACCTCGCAAGATGTGAAATAAGAATGATGAATGCCCGGTGCGCTGGCGTGCCGGCGCGGTCCAAGGAGCTCAGAGGACGAGCTACGTGGTAATTGCGCCGATTGGCACTCGACTTCCTGCTGCAGGCGCATGGCGCCAGGCTTCGCGGCGAAGTCCGAAACCGATCCGTCAGCCGCTAGGCGGGACCCGCGATCGTCGCGCCGATCCAGGCGGCGTCTGCCTCGGAAACCGGCGGCCGCACCGGACTGGAGTACTCCAGCGCCCGTTCGTAGCCGACCGAATCGAATGCTCCGGTGAACGCGGCCTGGAGGTCCAGGCAGGCATCCGCATCGCAGGGCAGAAGCGGAATGGGAATCTGGGGAAGCGGGTCCCGCAGGCCGATCGGCCACACGTCCGCAAGCGGCCGCACGGCGGCGCGATGGACCAGCACGAAGTAGGGGTAATCCGGAAGGGGCTGGCGCATGGAGGGCCGCGCGCCACCCCGCAGGAGGTCCACTTCGATCAGGTTCACGTCGCTGCTCAATAGAGTCCGCCGCTTGCGCAGGTAGTCCGCGCGACCATCGCCCGATTTATTGGCCGGTGAAAGAATCTCCATGTCCGAAACCACGACCATGTTGGCGACGTCCCGGATTTCCACGAAATGTTGCGGCAGCTCGGCTGGGATCGCCGCTTCCAGGCGCGGCGGAGGCTCGAGCGTTGCCGTGCCGCGAGATTCGCCCCTATGCCTTCCGGCGACACTGACATCCGCGCGCGCTACGCGCGAGGCGATTGCGATATCCTCCAGCGTGTCGACAACCAGCCGCTCTTCTACTAGCGCGATGTAGCGCGAACCCAGACGCGGAGTAAGTTGGCGTGCAATTTCTGAGCGTGGAAGTTAGTCCATAGCGGACCCTCCAGGTAGGGGTCCATTCCCGGGAACGGCGACGGCATGTCGGCTCGTCATCAGGCCGGACGCGTACTTGCGTCCCCATTGGCGCTGTTCGACCATTATACCTTTACACGCCAACGAGCCGCTCGCGCGAGCCGCGACTGCTGACGCCTCATCTCTCCTTCACGTGGTTTTCATGAAGCGGTCATATTATCGACTATGCGATGCGCGCCGGGCGAGCATCGCGGATTGACAATCGCTCATGCGCGAGCCGATATCACGACGGCAAGGACAATGCCGCGGAGATACGGCCCTGGCGGCCGCCGGCGGGCTGTGCGGCGAGGCCACTCGGGAGATCACGGTAGGATCGGTGC
>DATGJU010000301.1:0-13637 GCA_035295045.1 Chthonomonadaceae bacterium | reverse complement strand
TGGCCTCCGGCCGCACGGCGCCGCCCGCCCCGCGCACCCCAATGATGCCCGGCGCGCCGGCCCCGCCCGCACCGCGCAATCAGGCTGGCCCCGTCGTGATGCTGCGGCAACATGGGGGCCAGCAGCAGCAGCCGGATAGCGCGCCCGCAAGCCGGCCCCATGTTCCCGCCCCGGGCGTGCCGCAAACCGCCCGGCCCACGGCGCCCGCCGCCGTCGCGGCGCGGAGTCCCGCGGCAGCGCCTCAGCCGGGAATGCCGGTGCTCCGTAATCCCGCCCCAGCGCCGGCGCCTTCGATGCCGCCCGTTCGTTCGGCAACCCCATCGGCCGCGCCCGCGGCGCCCACGCTGCGTAACGCCCCCGCAACTCCCCGCCCGGTCGTCACTGCGGAAACTCCGCAAACGGCGAACCGCGCCCGCCCGCTGGCTCCCGGCGTTGGCTCGGCGCAACCGCAGTCCGCGCCCGCCACATCGGTTCCGCGCCCACAGCCGCCTCCGGAGTCGCGGACCGCCGGCTTTTCGGCGCAGTCCGGCGCCCGCGGCCATGCGGCGAGCCTGGCGCACGGCATGCCCGCGGCGGAGCCGGGCGGCCTCGCGGACGGCATGTCCGCCCCGCGCAGCTACGCGATGGAATCTCACCTGCCGGCAATGGAGGCCGTTGGGACGGAGCAATCGAAGTACTATCCGGGCAAGGTCGTGGACGCCACCGCCGGCACGCACTACGACTCTGCCTCCGGGCGCGCCGTCGACTCGTCCCGATCCCAAAGGGAAGCGGACATCCAGTTCGATTGGGATCCGGCCGTCTCAATGCCGACGCTGGTAGCGCGGTATCTGTTCGCCTTCGCGGGAGTGGTATGCCTCACCGCGCTCATCGCGCACGCCTATCGCGGATACTACCCGATCATACTGCTCGCCGCAATGTTTGTTGCCGGACTTCTGCTGCCGGTCATGTACGTCGTTCCAAAGCAGCGCGACGATTCAGACGACGTCTGGGTCTTTGCGGGGCTGATAATGATCTTCGGTCCGGCAATCGGGCTTATCGTATACTCCGTGATCGGGGTCCTCAAGCAATCTGTCAACCCAGCCGTCGTGGGCTGCTTCGCGGTCAGCATCGTGCTTCAGTTGACTGTGTTCCTGGCGGCAAGCCCGACCCTTCTGCTACTCGGCCCTCCGTGGGTCCAGACAGGATTCGACCTCACGACCCTGTTCGTAAACTGGAGCGCGGTCGCTTCCCTCGTCGGCTGGGCCTCGGCCAACATATTCCACGCCTTCGACGAGTAGAGCCGACCTTCCTCGAACAGGGCCGTATCGATCGGACGCGAGTGCGGCTGGCGCACGGCTCATGGGTACTGCTGACGCACCTTGCGGCGCCGTGCGCAGATCCGGCCGGGGGCTGCGTATTCTGTATTGTACCTGCGCGCGAAAGGGCCGTTCTTGACATCCGTCCGCTGGGACTGATATACTCTAATCGCAGCCATACGCTTTGATGCAGTCGCACTACAGTCCGAACAACAGTTGGGACCCGCGGCAGATCTGCGCGAGCGCAACTTCTGCTGCAGACACCGTGTCCTATCATTTATATGACGCACACACAGATTTCCATGACTGATATGCCATCGCCCATCTGGAGCGTGAGGAGCGGCGGGCAGCCGGAGCGCCTGCCGCGAAGAGCCGGCGTGCGCGCGGACGGCTGCGCGCATCTGCACTACCTGCACCACGTGCATAGTCATGACGCTGTGAACGGCTTAACGGCCCGCTCTGTGCTGTCGGCATAGAGCGGGTCTTTGCGTTTGGAGGGCGGAACACCTGGCCACAAACCGCGGGAGAGGCCAGTAAACGTCACTCACCGCGTCCGCGCAAACGCCTCCAGAACCCGGGGGCTTTGGGGCGCCAGTTTGAACGATCGGTGAGAAAGGGGGCGCGGTCTCGATGAACCAGGAGGTGCTGGTCCTGAATAGCGACTACGAGCCGCTCAACGTCTGCAACGTGCGTCGCGCGATCGTCATGGTCTATCTTGGCAAGGCCGACGTGCTGCACGCAGACGACGCGACGCCGGTCTTGACCGCCGCCGCGAAGGGAATGGCGCTTCCGTCCGTCGTTAAGCTGCGAGGACACGTGAAGCGGCCGCTGCCGGAGCTCAAGCTCTCGCGCCGGACCGTATTCGCACGCGACAACTACACGTGCCAGTATTGCGGCGCGACTTCCAAGGACATGACGATCGACCACGTCATTCCGAAGCGGAGTGGGGGTAGCGCGACCTGGGAGAACCTGGTGTGCTGCTGCCGCCGGTGCAACATGAAGAAGAGCGACAAGCCGGCGCAGCACGCGGGCATGAAGCTGGTGCGGCCGCCGCGGCGCCCCCGCTACGTCCCGTACATCAGCCTGACCAAGTACCTCACCGGTCGAAAGAACGAGGTATGGCGCAACTATCTGCCGACGTTCGCAGACCTGGCGGACTAACGAGCGCCGGGGTCCACGGGCCGGGATCCGGAAAAACGAGCGCGCGAGCGCTGGCCGTGAGGCGCGGTCAGTTTTCCGGCTCCTGGCCCCCGACCCCCGGCCCGTCCTGTACGAGCGCCAGGTCCAGCACTTCATCCATGTGCGAAACGAGGCGGAAGCACATCTCGCGACGGACGTTTTCGGGCAGCTCTTCGATGTCTTTCTCATTCTCCCGGGGCAGCAGGACTGTGCGGATGCCTGCGCGGTGCGCCGCCAGCACCTTCTCCTTGACACCTCCGACCGGCAGGACCCGGCCGCGCAGCGTGATCTCGCCGGTCATGGCAACGTCCTTGCGGACCGGCCGGCGCGTCACGGCGGAGGCGATCGCGGTGGCGATGGTGATGCCCGCAGATGGTCCATCTTTTGGCACTCCTCCCGCTGGGACGTGGACGTGTACGTCCAGCTTTCGGTAGAAGCTCTCCTCGATTCCCAACTGCGCGGTGCGCGCCCGCACGAATGAAAAGGCCGCCTGCGCCGACTCCTTCATCACGTCGCCGAGCTGGCCCGTCAACTGTATGCGGCCGGCCGTGGCTCGCAGCAGGCTCACCTCGATCGTCACGATGTCGCCGCCGGCTTCCGTGAATACCATGCCGGTTGCCGCCGCGATCTCGTCCTGTTCCTCCATAACGCCATAGTGGTAACGCCGCTTGCCCAGGAACTCCTGCAGGTCATCCGCGTCGATCGCGACCCGTTCGGTGCAGCCGCTCGCCACGTCCTTCGCCACCTTGCGGCAGAGCGACGCGATCTCCCGGTTCAGGCTGCGCACGCCAGCTTCGCGCGTATACTCGCGCATGAGGCGGAGGACGCCCTGGTCGGTGATCGTCAGCTGCCCGGGCTCCAGGCCGTGGTCCTGGGTCTGGCGGGGTATCAGGAAGCGTGTCGCGATCGCGAGCTTCTCCTGCTCCGTGTAGCTCGCGAACGGTATCACCTCCATGCGGTCACGTAGTGCGCCCGGAATCGGGTCGAGCAGATTGGCTGTCGTGATGAACATAACGTCCGACAGGTCGAACGGCGCCTCGAGATAGTGGTCGCTGAATTCGCGGTTCTGTTCAGGGTCGAGCGCCTCCAGCAGCGCCGAGGACGGATCGCCGCGAAAGTCGACGCCTAGCTTGTCAACCTCGTCCAGGATAAAGACCGGATTGCGCGAGCGCGCCGTCCGGATGCCCTGGATGATGCGGCCCGGCATCGCGCCGATATATGTGCGACGGTGGCCGCGTATCTCCGCCTCGTCTCGCACTCCGCCCAGGCTGACGCGAATGAATTTGCGGCCCAACGCACGGGCGATCGATTTGCCGATCGATGTCTTCCCCACGCCCGGCGGTCCGACGAAGCAGAGGATCGGGCCGCGAATCGTCCCGGTCAGCTTCCTTACGGCCAGGAACTCCAGAATGCGCTGTTTCGCCTTCTCCAGGCCGTGGTGATCCTCGTCCAGCACGCGGCCCGCCTCGACGATGTCGATGTCGTCCGGCGTCGTTTCGCTCCATGGCAGCGAGGTGAGCCAATCGAGGTAGTTGCGGATGACCGCGCCCTCCGGCGCCGCGAACGGCATCCGCTCCAGGCGCGCCACCTCGCGGTTTGCGCGTTCCGCGGCGGACTCGGGCATCCGCGACTCGGCGATCTTGGCCCGATAGCCTTCGATTTCGCTTGCGTCCTCGCCGCGCTCCCCGAGCTCCTGCTGGATGACCTTGATCTGCTCGCGCAGGAAGAATTCGCGCTGCGTCTCGCCCATCTCTTTTTCGACGCGGCTGCGAATGGTCTTCTGGAGCTCGAGAATATCGGCCTCCTTCTTCAGGAAGACGGCTAGTTTTTCGAGGCGCTTGGCGACATCCGCCGTCTCCAGCACCTCCTGCTGCGCCTCGACGCGCATCTGGCGCAGGTACGGCGTGATAACGTCGGCGAGGCGGCCCGGCTCGTCCGTATTGACGACGTTGATCAGCGCGTCCGGCTGGATGGTCTTGCTCACGCTTACAACGTGCTCGAACTGCGAGATAACCGTCCGCATAAGGGCCTCGGTTGCAAGATCCTTGCGGCCCTTGGGGCGGATTGCCGTCACCTGCGCGCGGTAGTACGGCTCGGTCTGCTCCATCGCCGAGATGCGGCACCGCTCCAGCCCTTCGAGCATTACGCGGACCGTGCCGTCCGGCACGCGGAGCATCTGCAGAATATCGACCACGATGCCGACGCCGAACAGCTCCTCCGGGCCTGGATCCTCCACCTGGATGTCGCGCTGGGCGACCACAACGATGCGCCGGTCCTGGCTGGACGCCTCCTCAAGAGCGCGGACGCCCTTTTCCCGGCCCACCAGCAGTGGAAACATCATGTGTGGAAAGTAGACCTGGTCCCGAATTGGAAGGACGGGCAGGTTGGCGGGGAACGCCACCTTGGACCGGCCCGCACCGTTGGTGGGCGCCTGGTCCGGCTCTGGCGGATTGGCGGCCTGCTCATCGCCCACGCCGTTCCGTGCCGGCGCGGGCGGTTCCCCGGAAGATCGAAGCTTTCTGGCAGCTCGCGGCACGTCGCGCCGTCCTTTCCCGCCGCGCCCGCGGTGTGCCGCGGAGCGTGGCTTCGGGGCGAACCGGCTAACACCTGGCTTCGCGCCCGATTGACGCGCCCGTCTTTCGCGGCGCCTCCGGCGGATTCCTTTCGCGCCCTCCCTTGCCGTCTTGCAAACAATCACTCTCGGATGCCGTAGTTACGACAGGCGCACGTGCAGAACGCGTAACGCGCACGCGCGCGCCGTGGCCACGCGAACAGCCGGAATGTGCGTTCGTCGGCGTGACTCCCTGTGCGAGCGGACGCCTGCAATCCAAAAGCCGGGATGGTTCCGAGGGACGCCCCACGGGCCCTATCGCGTTCAGCCAGGAGGAGGTGAGATGCTGATCGAAACCAGTGACGAAACGCCGGGCACGAAAGAGATGATCGCGGAGGGCGGCCTGCCGGCGCTTACCGGCTCCGACGCGGATCTGCCGCTGGCGCATGAGATACGAACACGCATTCTGGTGGAGGCCGACGACGTGCTGACGCGCCTCCGCTCCGACGCGGTGATCACCGACGCGCAGACGGACACTGCCATCGTCTCGCCGCGGCAGGTCACGCCGGATCAGGTTCACGCCGCGCAGGCTGCACTGGGTCGGCTGCGCGGAGTCACCGATGCGGACTGGTGGCTGGCGCAGCGCAACCGAAGCGCAAGCGAGCTGTTGGAAGAGATGATGGAGGAGCCGGGGGCCGCCGGTCAGCCCTCGTAGAGCGCCACGGCGACTCCCGCGCGCATGGGGACGATGACGGAGAGGAAGCGCGGGTCGGCGGCCAGGCGCGCGTTGAACGCCCGAATCGCGAGGATGCGCGGATCGTCGGACCGCGGATCGAGCAGTGTCTGGCCGCCCCACGAGCCGGCGCGGAGCACATTGTCTGCGAGCAGGAGGCCGCCCGGCCGAAGGACCTCGACCGACCACTCAAGCATCTCAGGATAGTGTGCCTTGTCCGCGTCCAGAAAGATTACGTCGAACTTATCGCCGGTCTTCGCTGCCTCGGCCGACAGGACCGGCAGGCTCTCGAGCGCATCGCCGACGCGGACATCGACGCGATCGTCCACGCCTGCGCGCGCCAACTGCTCGCGCGCAAAGGCCGCGTACCGCGAATCGCGCTCGATAGACACCACGCGACCGTCCGCCGGCAGCGCCCTCGCAAAACAGAGCGCGCTGTGGCCCGCGAGCGTCCCGAACTCCAGCACGCGGCGCGCCCCGACCGCGCGGCAGAGCACCTGAAAGAGGCGCCCCACGTCCGGCGTGATCTCCCACCCTGCCGGCATGCCAAACTCGGCCGCGGCGCGCGTCATCTCGCGCAGCGTCGCATCGTCGGGCGCGAAGAGGCTGCTGCTGTACTCCAACAGGTCGGCTGGCATCGGTTCGACGGGCACGGCGGGACCTCCTGATGCGGCGCGTACGGGACTCAACCGAGCCACGGACCTTATAGTACCCTTATGGAGTATACTTTATCCGCGCGGGCGCCGGACGGCCGGCGAACGGGCTGTGAACGCGAAGGAGCAGCGCACGATGAACGTCGTTATTCTCGGGTGCGGCCGCGTAGGCTCGACGCTTGCGCGCATGATGTATAAGGACGGTCACACGGTAACGGTGATCGATCTTCAGAGTGAGGCGTTCCGCAGGCTCGGCACAAAGTACAAGGGGCAGCGCATCGTCGGCAATGGCATCGATGAGGACGTGCTGCGCCGCGCGGGGATCGAGAATGCCGACATCTTCGTCTCGGTCAGCCAGGGCGATAACCGAAATATTATGGCGGCGCAGATTGCGCGGCACGTGTTCGGCGTCAAGAACGTGATTGCGCGGATCTACGACCCCATTCGGGCCGACCGGTACCGGCAGCTCGGCCTCGTGACGCTCTGTACCACCACGATCGCCTCCGGCCTGATCCGAGATTTCGCCGCAAATGGAGAATGGGGTCTGGCGAAGGACTACTCTCAGGAGTACATCACGCACGCAGTCTAGTGTGCGAGGATAGGCGCAAATGTACGTAATCATCGTTGGGGGCGGCAACATCGGGTACTACCTCGCGAAGCAGCTCGTCGCGGCGAAGCACGAGGTGTTGCTGCTCGAGAAAGACCGCTTGCGGTATCGTACCGTTTCGGAAGAGCTCGGCGAGGTTGTGATGCAGGGCGACGGCTGCGAGGTCGCGCAGCAGACGGAGGCCGGGTTCGGCCGCGCGGACGCGGTGGTCGCCGTAACGGGAAGCGACGACGATAATCTGGTGGTTTGCCAGATGGCGAAGCTGGAGCACAACGTGCCCCGGACCATATCGCGCGTAAACGACCCGCGGAACGAAAAACTGTTCCACAAGCTCGGCGTGGACGCCACGGTAAGCTCGACGAAGATCATCTACAACCTGATCGAGCAGGAGGTGGGCGGCGGCGAGGTGATCCCGCTTGCCGCGCTCAACCGTGGCAACATCGAGATCGTCGAGGTGGAGATCGGCGCCCGATCGCCCGTCCTTGACGGCGACATCAAGTCGCTGCAGCTCCCTTCCGAAGCCCTGATCATCTCGGTTATCCGCGGCGGCCACGCCATACTGCCCACGGGCGAAACCACGTTCGCCGTCGGGGATAGCGTGGTGATACTGGTCAACGCGGACCGCGAGCACGAGCTGCGGCACGTTTTCTCCGAAGGCGTATAATCTGCCGGCCGGTACGGATCGACGAGAGGACTAACCATTGACGCGGTCGGCACAGAGCGCAGAATCGAGCGACCAGGAGGCCGACGTGGTTGACGCCGGCCGAAACGGCGCCCCTCGGGATCCGGCGGGCGGCGGTACGCCGCTCGCCCTATGCGACTACGCTTCCAAGGTTACGACCGAGCGGCTGGAGCGCATGTTGTCCCATGTCGATGGCGTGCGAAAGGGTGACGAGGCCGCGCCTATCCATCAGATGCGCGTCTGGTCGCGCAGATCGCGCGCGGCGCTCGAGATATTCCGGGTCTGCTTCGAGAGTCGCGCGTTCGCCGAGATCGAGCGGGCGGTGAAGTCCGCGACAGATGCGCTCGGCGAGGCGCGCGACCTGGACGTGATGGCCGAAAACCTGGAGGCACGCGCGGCAAAACTGCCCGCCGCACAGCGGACCGGCATTGAAGCGATCGTCGAGCGGCTGCGTGAGCGGCGCAAATCGCTGCAGAGCGGCGTGGCCAAGGCGATCACCGAACTGGAGGCTCAGGACCTGCTGGCACGCTTCCATGCGCTTACGCAGAGGGCCGGAAACGGTTCTGGCGCAGGAAGCAACGGGCGCACCCCGACACGGCGAGCGCCACGCACAGGCAAGGGCAGGCGCAAGAGTGGCTAAGGCGCTTCCTATCGCCGGCCTGGATACTGCCGGCCCGATCCTCGACAGTGTGCGCCTCATCGTGGAGACGCGACTGGGCGAGATGCTGGCCTTCGAGCCGTATCTTGACGACGTCAGCCGCATATATGAGCTGCACCAGATGCGGATTGCGGCCAAACGACTGCGGTACTCCATGGAGATCTTCCAGCCGCTCCTGATCGAGTCAGCGGAATATGCGAAGCCGTTTTCCGAGGTGACCGAGCGCGTCAAGGCGCTGCAGGAGCACCTCGGCGAAATCCACGACGCGGACGTGCTCGTCCCGCGCCTGGAGGAGCAGATGGCCCGGATGCTGAAGGGCGCGCGCGCCAAGAGCGGTAAGAAGGGTCCGCCGGTGGGCGTCGACCTCGTCGATCTGGACGGATGCCAGGGCATCCTCCGCATATGCCAGGACGTACGCCGAGAGCGCGCCGCCCGCTATCGCAGTCTCCGCAAGGACTGGGCGCTGTACAAGAAACAGCGTGTCTTCGACAACTTGCGCGACCTCCTCCGCGAAGCCGCAGAGGACTGCACCCTGACGGGGCGAATCGGGGCTGCCGTATGACACATGATGCCGGCATCGAGAGGTCCGCCGCAGGCGCGGCTCCGGACCTGCGCGCCATTGCGGCGCAGGCTGCGGGCGGCCCGCCGCGTGGCCTGTCGGACATTCCTGGCCTGGGACCGATCCGCATCCGCGCGCTGGAGAAGGCCGGTTTCGGCAGCCTGACTGCGCTGCGGGACGCCGGCATCGAGGCGCTCATGGCCGTGCCGGGATTGAGCGAAGTCAAGGCGCGCCAAATCCAGGAGTTCCTCGAGCCATACCAGCCTGACGACCTGCAGGCACCGCCCGCCGAGTTGCCAGCGGAGCGCGGGAAAGAGGCTGGCACGCACTACGATGCGGGCGCGGCTCAGGTGGTGCAGCGCGCGACACGCGCCATGGGCGAAGTGATCACCGTTCTGCTGATGCCCGAGGCATCCCAGTTCCGCTCGCGCTTCCTGCGCATCCTCGGCCAGTTCGCGCAGGTCGCCGAGTCGATTGCGACCGACGCAGCGCATCTCTCTCCGGAGCAGCAGGAGCGGGCCGTGCGACGCCTGCGCCGGGCCGCCAGGTCACTCTCCGAGCTTACCGGCGCAACCGCAGCGGACCGTAAGGCGCAGGGCCGTCTCGCCGACGCCCTGGAAGAGCTGACCGCGAAGCTGACCGAGTGCCGACTCTCGTAACTCGCAATGCCCGACCAAGCCCCGACACATCCCGGACGATACGCCTGCATCGACTGCGGAACGAACTCCGTTAAGCTTATCGTCGCCGATCTGACGCACGGCTGGTCGGCGCCGGTGCTGCAGCTCTCCGACACGACGCGCATCGGCGAAGGCATGCACGCGAACGAAATGCGGCTACAAACAGAGCCGGTCCGCAGAACTCTGGAGGCCATCGGCCGGTTCGCGACGGCGGCGCGCGAATGCGGAGCCATCGAGACCGCGCTTGTCGGCACGGCGGCGCTGCGCGATGCGGCCAGCAGCACCGAGTTCACGGACGCGGTGCGCGAACGGTCCGGGCTGGAGCTGGATATCATCGCGGGCGCCGAGGAGGCCCGGCTTTCGTTTCTTGCCGTGCGACTGGACCCATACTGGCGCAGCGTGCCGCAGCTTCTCGTGATCGATGTCGGCGGGGGCAGCACCGAGCTGATTCTGGGCGCACCGGGCGAGACGCGCGTACTTGAACGCACGAGCGTCAACGTCGGCGCTGTCAAGCTCACGGAGCGCTTCCTGCCGTCCGACCCGCCGACGCCCGATCAGGTCGCGGCCGCGATTGCCGCCGCCGAAGCGGCCTTTAAGGCTGCGCCGTTCACGGAGAGCGCCGCCCGTGGCTCCATCGTGGTCGGCGTGGGCGGCACGCTGACCAACCTCGCGGCGATGCGCCAGGGTGCGAACCCGGAGCCGGAGGCGATTCACGGACTGGCGCTCAGTGAGCTGGACATCGAGGCGCTGATCGCCAGCCTCGCCGAAAAATCCATCGCGGAGCGGCGCGAGATGCCAGGTCTCGACCCGAGCCGGGCCGACATCATCCTGGCCGGGGCTATCCTGCTGCGTGGCGCACTGGCGCACGTCGACAGCCAGGTGGTCGGCGTCTGCACGCGCGGGCTGCGCTGGGGCGTGCTATACGACCGCTTCCTGCCTCGCGTGGCGGGCTCGTGAGACGACAATCGGTCGCGAGCCTGGCCCAAGTCACAGTAGGCGCCCGACCCGTACGCGAATTCGGGCAGAGAACGAGCTGATCCGTGGCCGGACCGGAACCGCAATCCAACGTATTTGCCGCGATCGACATCGGCACGAACTCGATCCGGCTCGCTGTCGTCCGCAACGAGGATGGCGACAAGACGAATACGCTGGCGATACAGCGCGAGGTCGTGCGGCTCGGCGAGGGCGAGTTCGAGACAGACGAGATGACCGACGACGCGATGAAGCGCGGCGCACTCGTCTGTACGCGCTTCGCGGAGGCGGCGCGGGGCTTTGGCGCGAGCGAGATCATCGCGTTCGCGACCTCCGCGGTCCGTGAGGCAGAGAACCGCGAAGAGTTCATCGACCGCGTCCGTAACGAGGCCGGCATCGAGGTGCGCGTGATCTCCGGAATGGAGGAGGCGCGCCTAATCTGGCTTGGCGTCTCCAGCGGAATCGATCTGCGCGGGCGCACCGGCATGCTCATCGATATCGGCGGCGGAAGCACAGAAGTCATCGTCGGCACGGAAGCCGGCTACTCGGTTCTGGAGAGCATGAAGCTTGGCGCCATTCGCCTCTCGAACCGCTTCTTCGCCGATGCCGGACCGGTCTCATCGAGCGACTTCCTGAAAGTTCAGTACTACGTTCAGGGCGCCGCAAGCAACGTGATTCGGCGTGTCCGCAGCGCCGGGTTCGACCTGGCGATCGGCAGCGCGGGTACGATCAACGCGCTTGCCGCGATCATTGCCCGGCGCGGCGGCGACATCGCGTTCGATCAGGGCAACCCCTCCTTTCGGCTCGCCGACCTCAAGGATACGGTCCACGCGCTGTGCCGCATGCCGCTCGAGGAGCGCCGGCGCGTGCCGGGCATGGACGCCAACCGGGCGGACATCATTCTCGGCGGCGCCGCGATCATCCAGACGCTGATGGAGCACCTCTCCGTCGACCGCCTGGTGGCGAGCGAGCGCGGCCTGCGCGAGGGCATCCTGCTCGACCACGTTCTTCGCGGCGACGAGGCGCGCCAGCACTTCGAGCAGAACTCCGTCCGGCGGCGCAGCATCCTACAGCTCGCGCGGACATGCAGCTACGAGGCCGAGCATGCGCAGCAGATCGTCCGGCTCGCGCTGAAGCTGTTCGATGAGACGGCTCGCCTCAAGCTGCACAACTACGGCAAGGCGGAGCGCGAGCTGCTGGAGTACGCGGCGATAACGCACGATATCGGCGCCTTCCTTTCGCACTCCAACCACCACCGGCACGCATACTACCTGATCCGCAACTACGATCTGCTCGGCTTCAACGACAGCGAGATCGAGATTATCGCGAACGTGGCGCTGTACCATCACAAGGGCACGCCGAGAAAACACCACCCGAATCTTGCGAACATGGACCGCGATTCGCGCCGCGTCGTCGAGACACTTTCGGCGCTTCTGCGGATCGCGGAGGGGCTGGACCGCAGCCACCTGGGCCTGGTGCAGGACATCGCGCTCCATCGCGGCAAGAAGCCGGGACGGCTGCTGCTGACGCTCGGTTCCGAGTCCGATTGCCAGCTCGAAGTCTGGGGCGCGCAGAACAATCGCGAGCCGTTCGAGCGTATTTTCGGCGCTCCGCTCCTCGTCCAAGTGCAGCGGCGGCAGGCAGCGAGCACCTGACGTTCGGAGAAAACCCTGACGCGAAGACATGGAAGTAGTAATAGACGTGGCGAAAATGGAGAGCCGTCGCGGCCTGGCCCGAGTGGCTGGGGCGCGAATATGCGGCGGAGGAAGACGTTTATGCGCAAAACCGAGCTTGTACTTGCGATAGCGGGTCTACTGGGGCTTGGGCTCGCCTGCAATCCGGAGCCGCAGAAGCCGGCCGAAGGCGCGCCGCCGCCGGGCGCCGACGCGGCCAAGACGAGTACCACGACCAGCGCGCCGATGACGGCCGGCAATACGGCCCCGGCTGTAAAGTCGACGATTGGCCCCGCCCCTACTGGCGGCAAGCCTGCCGCAGCAGCGGGAGCGCCGTCGGGCGGCAAAGCGGCAGCGAACGAAACGAGCGCTAAGCCGGGCGCCGGGAAGCCGGCAGGCGCCGCAGGGACTGCCAAAGCAGCCGCGCCGGCCGGCCTTGTCGGCAAGGAGATCGTCACGCCCACCGGCCTGCACTACATCGACGAGAAGATCGGTACCGGAGCGGTTGCGGCGCCCGGCAAGTTCGTCATCGTCCAGTACACCGGCACGCTGCTGAACGGGGCCAAATTCGACAGCTCGTACGATCATCCCGGCAAGGAGCCGTTCATGTTCACTCTCGGCGGCGGGACCGTTATCGCCGGCTGGGATGAGGGGATCGCCGGCATGCGGGTCGGCGGCAAGCGCAAGCTGATAGTTCCTCCCAACCTAGGCTACAAGGACAAAGAACAGCCCGGCATTCCGCCCAACTCCACGCTCAAATTCGACGTGGAGCTCGTGGATATGGAGTAGCGGCTGCTGGTTCCTGGTACCTGGTTGCTGGCAAATGCGCAGAGCCGGCGGCTGGAGCCTGGCGTACGGAAAGGACGTGGAGAGCGTGGACTTGATTGAGAGGGTGGTTGGGAGCAGGCAGGTATTCGAGGGCAAGATCATCAGTCTGCGCGTCGATACCGTGGAGCTGCCCAACGGCCACCAGTCGCAGCGCGAGATCGTCACGCATCATGGCGCGGTGTGCATCGTGCCGATCCAGCCGGACGGAACCGTGCTGATGGTGCGCCAGTTCCGCCTCGCTACCGGGCGCGTCCTGCTCGAGATCCCGGCGGGAACGCTTGAGGCAGGCGAAGAGCCTGCCGACTGCGCCGCCCGCGAGCTGGAGGAGGAGACCGGATTCAAACCCGGGACGCTCCGGCGGCTGTTCCACGCCTATCTTTCGCCCGGCTACAGCACGGAGATGGTCCACGCCTTCGCCGCAAGCGACCTGCAGCCCGGTACGGTGCACCTCGACGCGGGCGAGAACGTGCGGACGGAGTCGGTGCCGATCGCGGAGATCGAGGGCCGGATTCTCTCCGGCGAAATCGCGGACGGCAAGACGATCGCCGCGCTGCTCATGGCGCTTCGGAC
>DATGJU010000300.1:0-6529 GCA_035295045.1 Chthonomonadaceae bacterium | reverse complement strand
GTCGTCCCGGCGCGGTCCGTCAGGCCGGCGGTCTTCCGCGGGAGGATGCGCCGTCTCCGTGGTGCGTCCGGCCGGTACGCGGCGGGCGCCCTCCGCCGTTGCCTCGGACTGGAAACTCGGGCGGGCAGGATGGCGCTCCATCTCGATGCGCGTCGCGAAGTCCGAGAAGCCTTTCTTGACCTGCTCGAATCCTGCGACGAGGTGAGGGGGAAGCGCGCGGAGAGGCGCGCTCAGCCCCAGATCGAGCTGCTTGGACGACTCCTCGGCGGCCGCGCGTATCTGCCGCTGGGCCTCGGGCCATCGGTCCCTGTTCTTCTCCTCCAGACCTTCTCGCAGCAGGCCCTGGGCGCCAAGGGCTGCGCTGCTCGCGCGCTGGAGGATCTCCTGCATGCCGTTATAGAGGATGTTCCTCTGCGCCTCCGGGCTGCCGAGCGCCTCGTTGCCAAGTTCGAGAAGGCGGTTGGAGAGCCAGTCCAGCTCTTCCAGGACGGTACGGCGGACGGCCACTGTCGCCTGCAGGACGATCCGGAACAGGCCGGCGGGAGGAGGGCTGGCCGAGGGCCACCACGTGACGAACGACGGCACGACGATCTGTGCCGCGATGTACCGGCGCAGGTCGGCGTCCGCCACAGGCGACCAGGCGACGGGCTGGCCGGACTCGAACGCCGCGCTGCCGGCCGGGCTGGGCGGCGCAGCCGATGACGCGCTGTCGGAGCGGCTCACGATGATAGGATCGCGGCTCTGCTGCGCGGCATACTCCGCCGCCTTCTCGAAGCCGCGGCCGTGGTCCTCGAAGAGCGCGACCGGATTCCGGCTGAACAGATCGTACTTCTCGTCGCTCAGGAGCAGCGCGGTATAGGCGGCCGCGGGCCGTTTCTGGCCGCTGGGATCCGGCACGCGGCGACCCTGCATGGCCACGTAGGCGCCCTTGGCCTCGCGGGCAGGCCAGAAGAACCAGACATCCTGCTCCGCCGGCATGGGTTCGGAAATCTGGTAGTGCGCCCGGCAGACTCGGACCACTTCGTCGGTGAGATCGGCGGCAATCAGTCCGCTCGACGAGATCGGCCTGTAGTCGTCCGTCAGCGATGCATTGTCGCCGGACCGGTAGACGATCCAGTCAATTGCAATGTTGGCCATTTATGGATTCTCTAGACAATACTCGCAGTAATAAGCGCCCGGCGCGCGGAGCAGGGCTCATTCGGGTGTGTCGGCGCTGCTGCCGTTTATCCCGCGGCCTCCATCATCCGCGCGATCACCGTCTCCAGCTCGTCGATGGCCTGCACCTGCCGGCGGTAACGGGCGGAGCTGCCGAGCAGGAACGTGGTCAGGCTCGTCGCCAGCGTCACGTTCCAGCGAAGCATTTCGCGCGTCAGCCACAGGAGCGGCGTGGAGCAGCCGCTCGGTCGAAGCGCCGGCGGTGGATCGCTCATGACATACGGCAGTCGCCGGGCAGGATCGTTGTCCGCAGGGTGCGTGTAGGTGAGCGCCGTCGTGTAGAACTGGCTCCAGATAACCGGGCTGGCGCCAACCTGCTGGCACTGCTTCTTCCAGTACGACTCCAGGCGTCCGTAGCCCGCGTCGCTCAAGCAGGCCTCCATGGCACGGGTGTCGTAGGAGTTCGTCTGCTCGTTGAAGAACTCGTCGATCTTCGTCAGGACGAGGGCCACGGGGACGACGCGGTTGCTGCCGTTGCAGTCGAGCACCAGGTCCATGATCGCATTGTAAGCCTGCATGACCGCGAGGAAGTCCGCGTCCTTGAGTCCGCGCCGCGCGTAGGACATATCCGCGATCAAGAGCAGGCCGTCCGTATTCCTGATGTGGTTCTGGAAGTACTGAATGGCCTCGTTCGCGGCGATGCCGGTGACCGCGCCTCCGGGATAGTCCAGGACCGAGAAGCGCGCAACCGTGTGCTGCTTCGCCGCGTTCTTGCCCCGCAGCCGCAGCTCGAAGGGGAGATCCTGGCAGGAGACGTTGCCGGCCGGCAGCTTCCTGTCTTGATAGAGGTTCTCGGCGACCGTCCTCAAGTCGTAATCGATCTGCGGCTGGCTCCAATCGCCCGCGCGCTCGACCGCCGGAACGACCGCCTGTGAATAGAGGGGCTCGATCACGAACGGCCCCATCAGGTCCTTCTCCATCTCCCATTGCCAGTAGGCGCCGGCGAGGAACGTGGTCTTCCCGGCGCTGCGCCCTCCGATGACGGTTATGGTCATATTCGCCGGACCGGAGCCCGCGCGCACGCCATGCTGCTGCAGCTCCACGACTCTGCTGTCCTGCGTGTAGGCGATGATGAGCGCAACGAAGATCGTCAGGCAGAAGATGGCGCCCGCGATGGCGACGATCGCCGGCACTATTCCCAGTTGGGAATAGCGATCGAGCACGGTATTGATCGGTGAGAACGCTAACAGAATCAACACGGCTTGTATCAACCACTGTACGGGAAGCGGGCACAGGCCCTTGTTCTCCTTCCGACGGAATGCGCTCGTAAGCGCAAACGCCATAACGCCGCACAAGACGGCTGGAACTCCGCGCCAGGTCAGCCAGTCTGCTCCGGGTTTCGGGTCCCAGTGGATATCACGGAGCTTCATAACGTAAATATACATTGCATAGGGGACCCCCGCGATCAGTCCGACGACGATCCAGTCTCGGAAGCCCTCCGAGGCATCGGTCCAGCGCTCGAACCATCCCCTCGGAAGAAGCAATCGCGGCACGCTCGTCGCCAACAAAGCCGCAAAAACCGTGACGCATATTTGCAGCGGGCAATTGAACGTGTTTTCAGCATAGAAGTACGGCAGCGGGACCGGTTTAGACTTGGCGACCGCGTCGTTGCCAATCTGCCTCATGTGTGACCATTCCGCCCACCAATTGGATGGAATCCAGGCGATGATCATCAGCAGGCCGAGCAGAAAGAGCCACTTGAGCAGCCACGTGATGTAGTACCGCTTGGTCGGATTCAGCCAGGGCGGGAGCTTCTTGATGGCGTCGAGATAGCTGACGTTGCCGGGGACGGGCGTCTCTTCGCGCCTGGTTCGAATGATCGGATCTTGCGGGACTGTGCTCATAAATCCACTCCAGGTCAGGATTGCATGGATCGCGGTCCGAACATGCGCCGCGTGATAGGATTCGCTGCGGTCCGACGTGTACCGTTGCCCGCGGCGGCGCCGCTGCTCAGTCTCGAGTGCGCGGCTGCGGTACCGGAGGCCGCGGGCCGCGCGGCCGCTGGGTCGGCGAATCGGGCGCCATGGGATTGGCCGGCGGCCGCGCGGTGTGGACCGCGACGCCGGGCGGCATGAGGATGGGCGTATCGGGAGGGGGCTGCCATGCGATCGGGGCCTCCGGCTCCTGCCAGCCCACCAGGACGGTGAACGCCTCCCCGCTCAACGGAAACAGATAGGCGATCCCGCCTCCGATCGGCAGGTTCTGCGGGCATGAAACGTAGAGCGCCTCGCCTGCCGCGTCCGACCGTAGCGGAATTCCCGCCGCCGAGATTTCGGCGATCTCCGCGGTCGAAACGGACGAGCCGGCAGGCAGCGTGATCCGGTGCATGATCGGCGCGGCGGCAACTTCCGAGTAGAGGAGCCGGCCCGGCAGAGGGGGTGGCTGCGGGTCTCCGCTCAAGAGTTGCGGGCGGCGCTGCTGAACCGCCCTGATCACCCGCTCGATCATGGGCACTGGAAGAAACAGCCGCGATCCGGTGTCGGCGACCGCACGGTGGGCCGCGGTGCCGGTCGCTGCGGCGGGAACCGCGAGCAGGCCGCACAGTGCGTTCCGCCACTCGATGAGCAGGGCTTCGTGGTCGCGGATATCCAAGCCAAGGTGCTCCGCGAGAAGCTGGGTGTTCCGCCGGCTCAGCGCGATGTGCGGCTCGGTCTCGCCGGATTCGATGATCGCGCGCGCCACTTCCAGGCACATGCGGTGAATGCGGCCGTCCCACGGAGCGTACCTATCCGGCATGAATGGCTTCCTTCCGCGCCGTCGTCTGAGCAACCTTATTGGGGGGAAGCCGGAAAAGCAGTATCACGGACAGGTCGTCCTGGGAGATCGATTCGTCCCGAAGCGTCAGTCCCAGCTCGTAGCACCGCTCTGCCACGGGCGTCGGCTTGCGGTAGCGCTCTTCCATGCGGCGCGCCCAGGGCGGAAACCGCAGCTCACCCATGCAGTCGTCCGCCACGCCGTCCGACATGACGTGCATCGCGCCGAGCGTTCCCCCGATCTGCGGCGAGATCCACTGATAGCTCGCGTACTTGTCCCATCCCGCATCCGTGATGGGGCAGACCGTGTCCGCCTCTCCGGTGGTCTTGTGCGCGACGAGCTCACGCTGCGCAAAGCTCCAGGCGCCTGTCATCAGGCCGTCTCCGAGATAGCCCACTCCCATCTGGCCGGTCTCCGAGTGCAGCGCGATCAGGTGGAGCGTGCACGCCATCCGCCTGGGGTTCTCCATTTTCTGGAATCGATCGTGTGTCTGCTCGAAGGCGGTTTCGACCGCGTTCTCGATCAGCGCCTTGTTTGGCGCGAGCGCCGATTCGGGAAACGAACCGACAAGCTCGCGCGCCGGAGCGGGCGGAAGCAGCGGCCGTCCCCAGCCGGACGGAGCCGCCTCCCATAGAAGCTGCCCCGCATCCAAGGTATTGCGGAGCGGCGCGCCCAGCGATACGGAGCCGCAGTCCAGCGCCTCCAGGCAGCAGAGGACGGCGCTCTCCACGCAGAGCGTCGCCCCGTAGCGCGCGTTCGCCGCGCTGCCCACCCCGTCGGAGAGGGCCGCGACGAGCCACGGACCCCGCGCGGCGATCGCCACCGCGTCCTCGCGATAGCGCTTGCCGCCGGAGGGACGCGTTCGCGCCTCGATGTGCGATCGGCCGATCACGCTGGCGAAGAGCACCTCGTAACGGCCGTGCCGCACGAAGCCCGCGGCGCCGTCCGGATCGGGGTCGCCCGGGCTGCGCGCCGTGTCGCCGACGTAGAAGCCGGGGTCCGGCTCGACGCGCTCGCCCGCCGCCCCTTCATCCGGCCGGCTCACTGCCTTCCTCCAGGCTTTGGCGGGTCGGACCAGTCGCCGTACTGAACGCGGTTCGGCGTATCGGCGACCTCGAACTCCTCGTCGCCATGCGGCAGGCTGTTGCTGGCAAGCACCAGGGACGACGAGACCCAGTCGAAGAAGTCCTCGAACGACTCCCTGTCGCGGCCGAAGTGGAATACATTTCCGGCCTCGCCGAGCGCGTACAGGTTCTCCCGCGCGATACCGTCGCCGAACCCGACGACGATATATCGGAGTAGCTTGGGATTGCGCATGTCCAGCAGGCGCCGCTTCGCCTCTGCCCAGGGATCGCCCGGCGGGTCGGGCTCGCCGTCGGTCAGCAGGAAGACGATGGGGCGGTAGTCTGCCTTGTATCCGTGCATCCCCGACATGGGCGGGCGGAAGTTCTGCTGTACCTTGTCGTGAACCAGGTAGAGCGCCTTGCTTACCATGGTCTGGCCGGCAGGCTGGAAATCCAGATTCGGAGCGAAATCTCGTATCGGCACGAGCGGGCTGATCTCGTACGGGTCGTTGCTGAACCGATAGGCGGCCACCCAGAGCGTCGTGATCGTCTGCCGGTCCGGCGCGCGGCCGTCCGGCGGTTCGACGATGCGGTTCCGCAGGTCGCGAAGGCCCTTCTTGACCTCGTCCATCGCGCTGTCGTCACCCATGCTCTTGGAGCAGTCGACGATGAAATAGACGGCGAGCCGGCGTTTGATCTTTTGGTCGGTATCGCTCATGCGTGCTTTCCGGCCCGGCGTGGCTCAGGCAGCCAATCGGTCAACCTGGTTGTTAGGTATCTGCGTGTCAACATCCTCTCCAGTCTCGGAGATGTTCGCATGGCGCCGTCGACGCGTCCATATCTTAGAGCGCGGTTGTGCCGCTCACGCCTCCGCAGCCAGGGCCAGAGTGGCGTGATCAAGCTGGATGGTCGATCCCGGCGCCAGTTCGGCGCTGCCATTCGGCGGCACGTCCGTCCAGTGGCCGCCTCCGCGCGGATAGACGCGCCAGGTGTTCGCGCTCAGGTTGTTCAGCCGCAGCGGCCCGCTCCCATCCGCGAGCTGGCCCAGAGGGGCGCTGTGCGGCTCATAGCCGGTGCCGGCCGGACCGGGCACGTCGCCCAGCGCCTCCGAGGGCAGGAACGGGAACTCACGAGTAAGCACGATCGTGCGGCCGGCGGATCGAAATTCGCTCGGCAGGCCCTCGCGCGACCTGAACAGCTTGAGAACCGCCGCCGGCGGATCGAACCGCGCATGGCAGAAGTGGCACCGGCGGCCCTCCGATCCGGCTGGCTGCCAGTACGGGAACGGCGAGTCCTGGTTGCACGAGCGGCAGTGGGCGATCTGTTCCAGCGTACAGGCGAGCGCCCACTCCCAATCGGAAGCGGCCGATCGGCGCGACGGACTGGCGATGCCGTCGATGAATGTGCGCTCCGCGCAGGCGCGGAGCCGCGGTGGGAGCATGCGGTAGCTGAGCGGCGAGTACCACGCGTCCCTGCTCTCCTGCAGGAGCGGGTTC
>DATGJU010000299.1:0-6713 GCA_035295045.1 Chthonomonadaceae bacterium | reverse complement strand
TGTTGGCCGCGTGCACCGCCAGGGTTCGGACGTTGCGCAGCAGGTCGCTTACCGTGCTGAGAGCGCCTTCCGCCGTCTTGATGACGTTGCTCGCCTCCTGGCTGTTGCTGATCGCCTGATTGATGCCGTCGACCTGGGCGCGCAGTCCCTCGGAGATGATAAGCCCGGACGGATCGTCGGAAGCGGAGTTGATTCGCAGGCCGCTCGACAGTTTCTGGATGCTGCTGGCCACCGAGTTGTTAACGTTCTGCAGGTTGCGCAGAGAGTCCAACGCGGCGATGTTGGTATTGATCTGGAGTCCCATTTAGGTCCCTAGTTTCCTCCGTGATGTTCCACTGGCCCCGTCGTGAGGCCATCGGCCCTACCGACCGCGGAACTCAATCTTCGTCGAGATGTGCGCCCGAATGCGCTGATTCTTACCGGCCGCGCCGCCCAGGGGAAGCTGCCGGCCCTGGCTCGCGTCAATTCATCTTTCCCGGTACCCTGCGCTTCTTACCATACTAATACTCTCACCGGGGCTGCGAAACGCAAAAGTTGGTATTAGTGCGGGGGATCGGAATCGCACTTATGCACGCCCGTGCACTTCGAGCCACCACTCGCAGTCTCGCCAACGCAGGTATCTCGCTATCGGGTACAATCACGCCATCACGCGGAATTCTGGTGTTGCGTGTTGGGTGTGTGGAAGCAACCGCCCGCCGCCAGGCTTTCCCTCACGCCAAGCGCCGAAGACCAAACACCCAACGCCGAACACCCAATACCAACCACCGGATTATCCCGCCAACGACGCGGACGATAGGTTCGAGGACGAGGAAGAAGGAGATTACTCAATGACGAAGCGTGTCTACCTGTTCGAAGAGGGCGACAAGAGCATGCGCGACCTCCTCGGGGGCAAAGGCGCGAACCTGGCGGAGATGACCAAGATCGGACTGCCCGTGCCGCCCGGATTCACCATCACCACGGCTACCTGCATGGAGTACTACGCGAACGGCAAACGGCTGCCCGAAGCGCTCCTGGCCGACGTACATAAGGCCGTCGCGCACGTCGAAAAGCAGATGGACCGCAAGTTTGGCGGCAATTCCCGGCCGCTGCTCGTCTCCGTCCGCTCCGGCGCCAAGTTCTCCATGCCCGGCATGATGGACACCGTCCTCAATCTCGGCCTGAACGACACGACGATCGCCGCGCTCATCGAGGAGACCGGCAATCCGCGCTTCGTCTACGACGCCTATCGACGCCTTATCATGATGCTCTCGGATGTGGCGTTCGGCCTCAGCAAACACCACTTCGATAACGAGATTTTCCAGCAGTACAAGCACAGAGTCGGCGCCGTCTCCGACCTGGACCTCTCCGCGAACGATCTGAAGGAGATCTCCGGCCAGTTCCTGGCCTACGTCCGGGAGCATGCGGGCCGCGAGTTCCCGTCCGATCCCTACGAGCAGCTCACTCTCGCCATCGAGGCCGTGTTCGCCTCGTGGAACAACGACCGCGCCATCGTCTACCGCCGCACAGAGAAAATACCGGACGAGATCGGCACGGCCGTCAACGTGCAGAGCATGGTCTACGGCAACGCCGGCGACGACTGCGGCACGGGCGTCGCCTTCACGCGAGACCCCTCCACCGGCGAGCGCGCGATGTTCGGCGAGTACCTGATGAACGCGCAGGGCGAGGACGTGGTCGCCGGCGTGCGCACCCCGGTTCCGATCTCCGAGCTGGCGCAGCAGAACCCCCGCATCTACCAGGACTTTCTCGATATCTGCAACCGGCTGGAAGACCATTATAAGGATATGCAGGACATCGAGTTCACCATCGAGCACAACCGGCTATTCATGCTGCAGTGCCGCAGTGGAAAGCGTACGGGTCCGGCGGCGGTCAACATCGCCGTCGAGATGGTGAAGGAGAACCTGATCTCCAAGAAGGAGGCGATAAATCGCGTCACCGCCTCGCACGTCGATCAGCTCCTCCATCCACGGATCGACCCGGCGGCGCTCGCGGGCCGCGGGGCGCTCGCCACCGGCCTGGCCGCCTCGCCCGGCGCCGCGGTCGGCAAGGTGGTGTTCGACGCCGATACCGCGGCCGAGCAGGGCGTCCACGGCGGCGCCGGCGGCAAGGTGCTGCTGGTGCGCGACGAGACCAACCCGGACGACGTGCACGGCATGCTGGCCGCCCAGGGCGTCCTCACCGCGCGCGGCGGAAAGACCTCTCACGCGGCCGTAGTCGCGCGCGGATTCGGCATCCCCTGCGTGGCGGGCGCCGAGGCCGTCAAGGTGAACGCCGAGGCGAAGACCGCGACCGTCGGCGACACCGTCATCCGCGAAGGCGACACGATTACGATGGACGGCTCGACCGGCGCCGTCTATCTCGGCGCGCTCCCGCTGATCGCGCCCGAAGTGAGCGGCGCCTTTAGCGAGCTGATGGCCTGGGCGGACGACTTCCGCGTCCTGCGCGTCCGCACCAATGCCGACAACCCGCGCGACGCGAAGCAGGCGCTGGATCTCGGCGCCGAGGGGATCGGCCTCTGCCGCACCGAGCACATGTTCTTCGAGCAGGAGCGCCTGCCGATCGTCCAGGAGATGATCCTGGCCGCCGACGAGACGGCCCGCCAGAGCGCGCTGGCCCGGCTGCTTCCCATCCAGCAGAAGGACTTCGAGGGCATCTTCGAGGTGATGGCCGGCCGACCGGTCACGGTTCGACTCATCGATCCGCCGCTGCACGAGTTCCTGCCGTCGCACGACCAGCTGCTCGTCGAGGTGACGGAGCTGCGCCTCCGCGGCGACAATCCGGAGGAGCTGCAGAAGAAGGCGAAGATGCTCCACGCCGTCGAGGGGATGCGCGAGGCCAACCCGATGATGGGCCTGCGCGGCTGCCGCCTCTCGATCGTCTTCCCCGGCATCGTCCGAATGCAGACGCGCGCCATCCTGCAGGCCGCCGCCGAGGTGAAGAAGCGCGGCATCGAGGTCCACCCGGAGATCATGATCCCGCTCGTAGGTCACGTGAACGAGCTGAAGACGGTCCAGAACGACCTGGAGGCCGAGGCCAAGAAGGTGGTCGAGGAGGCCGGCGTCGATATCCCGTACATGTTCGGCACGATGATCGAAATCCCGCGCGCCTGCCTCATCGCGGACAAGCTGGCCGAGTACGCGCAGTTCTTCTCCTTCGGTACCAACGATCTGACGCAGATGACGTTCGGCTACAGCCGCGACGACTCCGGCAAGTTCCTGCTGCCCTACATCGAGCAGAAGATCCTTCCGGTGGACCCGTTCGAGTCGGTGGACCAGGAGGGCGTCGGCGTGCTGATGAAGATGGCCGTCGACAGCGCGAAGCGGGTCCGGCGCGACATCAAGCTGGGCATCTGCGGCGAGCACGGCGGCGAGGCGGAGAGCGTCAAGTTCTGCCACAAGATCGGCCTGAACTACGTCTCCTGCTCGCCCTTCCGCGTTCCCATCGCCCGCCTCGCCGCCGCGCAGGCCGCCATCGGCGACGGCAAGGAGCGGGACAAGTAGCTGGTTGCTCGTAGCTGGTAGCTGGTTCCTGGTTCCTGGTTCCCGGCTCCGCCCTCAGTAGCGCAGGCCCTGCGTGCCCGGCCTGTTGGGTACCTGTTAGCTTACTGCGCGCTCGGTAGCGCGGGTCCTGCGGAGCCGTATGGCCCTCCGTGGCCGGCATGTTTGGTCGCTGGCACAGGGAGCGCCGCCGTTGCGGTGCTGCATGTGCCGCATTTGGACACGAGGTAAAATCCAGGCAGAAGACCGGACAGGTGAACGGTTACGGTGCCTGCTTCGAGAGAATCGCCTAAACGTTTGCCGGACCCGAGGTAACCATGAGTCGCAAGCGCCTATTGCTATCCTCGGCGGCGCTGCTGATTTGCACGTTCGCAACAGTTTGGATCGGCTGCTTTAGCGCCGACCGGCAGGAGAGGCAGAACCGCGCCCTCATCTCCGCGATTAAGCGCAACGATACCGGCCGCGTCCTCGCTCTCCTCAGAAATGGCGCAGAGCCAAATGCGCGCGACGACACCGTATCGACGACCGTCTGGGCGTTGCTTTGGGCCAGGCTCTCCGGCAAACCAGTCCGATTCGCCAGCGGCCCATCGGCGTTGGACGTGTTGTTTGAGAGCGCGATTGTCCTGGAGCACCCGGACCAGCCGTGGCGCATCCAGCGGTTTACAATTCGCAAGGAGCCAGTCGCTATCGTACGGGCGTTGGTAGCGAAAGGTGCGAATGTGCGAGGCAACATCGCCGATATGCGTGGATGGCCGCTCGTGTTGATTCCGGCACAATATGGCTGGGCGGATTCGGTCCAGATCATGTTGGATAAAGGAGCCGACATCAACGCCAGGGGCGTTAACGGGGTGACCGTTCTTTCCTTCGCGGTTACCAGTCGAAACGCTGAATTGGTAAAGTTGCTGATCTCATGCGGGGTGAACGTCAACGCACGAGACGCGCAAGGCAAATCCGTCCTGACAGAGGCTTACATGATTTCGACGCCGGAAATCGTCGAGATGTTGAAGCGCGCCGGCGCGACGAGGTGACCAGCCATCAAATGCGCTCGTAGCGACTCAGGAACTCCTGCAGCTCGGTCCTGAGATCGTTGACATCGCCGTAGACGCCGTCCATCGCCAGCAACAGGTCGTCCTCGAATCCCCACATGAAATTCTCCGCCTCGTCATCAGGCGCGTCGCCATCCAACGCGAGCTGGAATAGCCACCGAGCGATCGCCTTTATCTTCGACGGATCGCGCCGCAACAGTCCCACCATCGCTCCGATCAGACGAGCGGTAACGGCTCGCCGATCAAACGTGCCCGGGACCTCGGCCAGCCGGTCCGCCACCGCCAGCGGGCCGCGACTTCCGGAGAGCGCCGCCTCGATAATTGCGATGTCCGGCTCCGGCTCCTCGTCGATCACGGCGTCCAGCCAGGGAATCACATCGGCGACGGCGTGCAGGCCAAGATGGAGTCCGCGGCGGAACGACTCTGCCTTCTCCTTGATATCGTCCATGCTCTACTCCGGCATGCGCAAGCACCACAGTGATACGCCTTCTGCATGATAACCTCTTCATCCGCCTGATCCGCCTCATCCTTCCAAATACGCACTTCGCCGAATCGCAACCGCAAGCAGGTCGCACGTGACATGCCGCCGCCCAGCCGTCCATGCGTCGTTGCGGCGCTGCCGCCGGCGCGGAGGAACACCGGAACCCGGCGTGGAACTGCAACTAGTAAATCGTGGGAGGATGGGCTCATGATCGATCGACGAACGCTGCTTGCCGCCGCCGCGGCCCTTGTGCTGTTTGCGGCCCGCGCGAACGCGCAGGAGCCGACCCGCCTGAAGGACGTGGTGTACGCTCACAAGGAGGGCGTGGCGCTCACGATGGATGTGTTCAAGCCGGCCAAGCCGAATGGAATCGGCGTACTCTGGATGGTGAGCGGCGGCTGGGTATCGAACCACGACTCGATCAACCCTGGCCTTGCGAAGGTCTTCACGGACCGCGGGCAGACCGTCTTCGAGGTGGTGCACGGCAGCCAGCCGCGCTATTTCCTGCCCGAGATCGTAAAGGACATTCACCGGGCCGTCCGCTTCGTCCGAACGCACGCGGCGGAGTACGGCGTCGATCCGGACAGGCTCGGAATTTCAGGCGGCAGCGCGGGAGGCCATCTCTCGCTGATGATGGGCTCGTACGGCGCACCGGGCGATCCGAAGGCGAAGGACCCGGTCGACCGCGCGTCCAGCGCCGTCCAGGCCGTCGCCTGCTTCTTCCCGCCAACGGACTTCCTGAACTACGGCGCCGACGGCAGGATCAGCCTGGACGACCCGACGCTGCTGCCGTTCCGCCACGTCTTCGCCGTTCCGCTGCTGGAGACCCAGGAGGCGAAGGTGGACGCGCTCCGGCCGCTCTCGCCGATTTACGGCATTTCGAAGTCGACGCCGCCGACGCTCATAATCCACGGCGAGGCCGACAAGCTGGTGCCGATCCAGCAGTCGGAGCGCTACCTGGCGAAACTGCAGGCGGAGGGCGTCGAGACGAAGCTGGACCGGCGGCCGGGCAAGGCGCATGGCTGGCCGGATATGGGTCCGGACCTCCAGATCATCGCCGAGTGGTTCGACTCGCACCTCGCGAAGCGCTGATCCTGTCCGGTCGGCGCCCCGCCCGCCCGCCGACCGCGCTCCGCGTGCCCCGGAGCGGCAGGGCGAGCGGCGCGAGCACCGCGCAGGCCAGTTATGAGCTTGCGCGGCGCACTGCCTCTGATAGCGAGACGGTTCACGTCATCTGTCGATGGCCACAAGTTATAGGAACATTCCGCCGCTTCGGCGAAGTCCTACTCCCGCAGAAAACCAGGCCCGGCGCCCGTTTTCGGAAGGAGCAGGCAATGAACAGAGAGATCACAAGATGCGTTCAGCTCGCGGCTGGACTGGGATTGGCGGGAGCTCTGATATCGTTCGGTCTGGGCGCGGCGGCGCCCGCGAACGCCGAGCTGAGCCGTTCCGATATCCGTTGGATGCGCGAAGCGGCGCGCGGCGGAATGGCGGAGGTAAAGCTCGGCGAGCTCGCAGTGTCCAACGGAGCCAGCGAGCGGGTACGGCACTTCGGCCAGCGAATGATCGACGATCACTCGAAGGCGAATGACCGGCTGAAAGAGATCGCCGCGCGCGAGCACGCGGACCTGCCCGGCGATATCGGCGCAAAGAACCAGGCGACGTACGACCGGCTGGCGTCGCTGCACGGCG
>DATGJU010000298.1:0-3993 GCA_035295045.1 Chthonomonadaceae bacterium | reverse complement strand
ACGTCCTCACAACCAACACCGGCGCTCGCCGGCTCTACGGCCGAGCCGGCTTCGCGCCGTGGCACGGCCGCGACCGTCGCGCCCACGCCGCCCACGCCGCACCCTGGAGCGCGATACTGATGCAGAAGGCGGTGTTGGGTGTTAGGCGTTAGGTGTTGGGTGTCGGGAGCGTGCGCTGCAGTCGCCCATCGGTCCGAATACCGAACACCCAACACCTAACGCGCTACAACGCCAGCCGCTCCTGGCTTCGCGGGGTCTCCTCCTGGTCGCTGTCGACGTTGCGGAACTGCTTGCTCAGCCGCAGGCGCTGCGACTGGTAGTGCGAGTTCGCCCCGGCGCCGTAGACCCTGTCGGGCACCTCGGCCGTTCGCAGCATGAGCAGGCGGAACAGCGGCTGGCCCTCCTCGATGAGATATGGCACGTCGCGGTTGCGGATTTCCAGCACCACGGCGCCGGCCGTCTGCCCGGCGGGCAGGCCGCGCGCATAGCCGAAACCGGAGTCGAAGAAGCCGGCGTAGTGCGTGCGGACCTCGCCGCTCCCGGCATCGAACGGAACCATCTCGGCGCAGTATTCAGGTGGCAGGCGCACCAGTTCCCGCGAGGCGAAGATGTAGAACTCGTCCGGCTCCAGGATGATGGGCGCGCTGGTCCGCGCGTAGAGGCGCTCCCAATACTGCCGAACAGGAGCAGCTCCCGTGGCGCGCAGGTCGATGGGCGGCGTGTTCCGTCGCGCCTTGAAGCCGATCGTTACGTCCTGCTCGCCGCCGAGGCGCACTGTCAGGAACATGCCGGACGCGATCCGCAGATCGCGGGACCGCATCGGCCGTCGCTCGTGGCTCAGGACGATCTCCGCAGAGTCCATCAGCGCGGCCGTCTCGTCGTCCGTGAACTGCGCGCTCCCGTGCTGAAACCGCACCTGCGCAAGGCTGTCGCCCGGTCGGACCTTGATCGCGAAGCTGCGCGGCACGACCTCCAGATAGAGCCGGCCGTGATAGCCCGCGGGAATATCGTCGAACGCCACGCCGTTCTCGGAGACGAGGCGCGTAAACAGGTCCAGCCGGCCCGTGGTGCTCTTCGGATTGGCCCGCGCGGAGATTCCGTCCGGCAGCGCGAGCCGCTCGGCGAGCGGGATTAGATAGACCTGGTTGCGCTCTAGCACGGCGCCCTGCTCGGAAAGCGGCAGGTCGTACCAGCGGAAGCGGCCGAGCTTCTTCGCGACGCCCTCCGCGCCCGGCAGGAAGCTGCAGTTCACGCGAAAGGCCGTGGCGTCCAGCCGCAGGTCAAGGCTGTTCGGCTGGATCTGTGCGGCTTCGACCGGAGCGGATGCCTGGATCACGCCACGGTTTACCGCCTCTACGATCCACTGCGACGGCATGATGCCCGCCGCTCCGCCGATGCGATCGAAATCGGTCATCCTACCCCCGACCCCTCCCGCGAGCGGGAAGGGGCCAATCCGTCATCCTACCCCGGACCACCTCCCGCAAGTCCGCGGTCCCGCATGAGCGGGAAGGGGCCGATCCGTCTCATTGCCGTTGCCGCGGGCGGGCAGGGGCCGATCCGTTCCCCGCTTCTCGCTCGCGGGAAGGAGGCCGGAGACTTAGTTCGCGATTGCAGGATCCGTGACTCGCTGCTCGCGCACGGCCGCTTTCGGCCGCGAAGCCGTCTTCAGCTCCTCTATCAGGCGATCGTATGCGGCGCGGTCCACCGGAACGGTCACCGGCTTGCCGGTCTTGCTGGAGAGAATCAGCCCGTTGATCATCTCCACGGCGCGCAGACCCTCCTCGCCCGGCGAGATGAGCGGCTCGCCGCGCAGGATAGACCGCGCGAAGTTCTGGGTGATCACCGCGTGGCCCTTGAGCGGGCTGTCCGGCGGAATCTCGACCGGCACCTCCTCCGCCTTCGGGCCGGCCCACATCTCCGTCGATTCGTGCGTGAACTTGCGGATTGGCGTCCCGACCTCGTATACCTTGAGCGAGCTGCCGTGGAGGACCAGCTTGCCGCGGTCGCCGCAGATTTCCAGCATGTTGTGGTTCGGCACTTCGGTCGTGCTGGCGTAGAGATAGCCGTGCGCGCCGTTGGCGTACTCCAGTGTCGCGAAGGCCTCGTCCTCGACCTCGATGTCGTGGAGCCGAGTGCGCGTAGTGCCGGTGATTCGCGATGGCATGCCGCCGAGCCAGGTGAATAGGTCGAGGTAGTGCGGCGCCTGGTTGATCAGCACGCCGCCGCCCTCGCCGTTCCAAGTGGCGCGCCAGCCGCCGGAATCGTAGTAGGCCTGACTCCGGTACCAGCCCATCACCAGGCTTGTCCGATAGATTTCGCCAAGCCGGCCGGATTCGATCGCCGCGCGGGCGGCGCGGTTCTGGCCCTCGCTGCGCATCTGGTACATCACGGCGAACTTCTTGCCGGACCGCTTCGCCGCGGCGATCATCGCGTCGGCGGAGGAGACGGTGACTGCGAGCGGCTTCTCGGAG
The DNA here is from genome assembly GCA_035295045.1 of Chthonomonadaceae bacterium. Classification (GTDB taxonomy): domain Bacteria; phylum Armatimonadota; class Chthonomonadetes; order Chthonomonadales; family Chthonomonadaceae; genus DATGJU01. The sequence goes on along the minus strand of DATGJU010000298.1, from coordinate 1,522 downwards.
AGGACGTGCAGGCCGCGCGCAAAGGCGTCGATCGCGATCGGCGGATGAAAGTAGTGTGGCGTGGCGATGATGATCGCGTCGACCAGCCCGCTGTCCAGCAGGGCCTCGTGCGTCGCGAAACCGGGAGCGCCGTACTTCTCGGTAACGGCCTTCAGCGTTGCCGGATTCGTGTCGCACACGGCGGCGAGCTCGGCCTCTGGTATCTTGGGGAGCTGCGTACAGTGGCCGGAGCCCATGCCCCCGACGCCGATAACGCCAACGCGCACCGTGCCCGTCGCCATCGATCATCTCCTGTCGGCCCGTATTGCGACGCCGGTTCGCCGGAGGAGAAGCCTCCGCGCCGCGCCGCACCTTCGTTCGACGCCGGGCCGCCGAGTTCCTGCGCTAATGGTGTGGTATGATAGGTGAACGACCACGAGTCCAATTCCAACCCTTTTTAATCCCATAAGGAGCTCCGCATTGAACCTTCGCGTCCGACCTGCACTGGCCGTCATCTCGCTTGCCGCACTGGCGCTCATCGCGGGCGCGCCCAATCCTGTGCGCGCGCAGTTCGGGCGCCAGCAGGGCAATCCATTCAAGTCGCCGCCTGCGACCGTACATTCGCCGCACCCGCGGACCTACCACGACCGCCATCTCAAGCTCGATTTCGTCATCGACGCGGCGGATCACTCCGCGAAAGGGGTGGTGACCCACTACCTGTCTCCGCTGCAGGACGGCCTCGCGACGGTGACGTTCGACGCCGGAGCAAATCTGAATATCAAGACCGTTAAGATCAACGGCAAAGAGGTGAAGTTCACGCACGAAGGCGAGGCGCTCAACATCACGCCGGCCGCGCCGCTCCCGGCGGGCAAGGAGGTCGCGGTCGAGATCGCCTACGAGATGCCGCGCGGCGGCCGTGGCGGAGGCGCGAACGGCGCGGGCGGCTTCACCTGGATCGATCCACGGCCGAACGATCCGGCGCGCCGGCCTGGATTCTGGACGCAGGGCGAAACCAATACGAACCACAAATGGGTGCCGCTGTACGACTGGCCGAACGACAAGTGCACCTCGGAAACGCATACCACCGTTCCTGCCGAGTGGACAGTGATCGGGAATGGAGCAGAGTCGCCGGTGACGGTGAACGCCGCGAACCACACCAAGACCTATCATTGGGTGATGAAGCAGCCGCACTCCACCTACCTGCTTTCGCTGGCGGGCGGCGAAGTGGACGTGGTGAAGTCGAGCTGGTCCGGCATACCGCTCTACTACGTCGTGCCGAAGGGCGAGGGAGGGCTGGCCGCCTCCTCGTTCGGCCATACGCCGGACATGCTCGCGTTCTTCTCGAAGCGGTTCGGCGTCAAGTACCCGTGGCCGAAGTACGCGCAGGTGCTCTCGTACGACTTTCCCGGCGGCATGGAGAACGTGAGCGCCACAACGCTCGGGCCGCCGCAATCGGTCCTCGCAGACGATCGGTCGAGCCACCGTGGGCCCGATTCCCTGATCTCGCACGAGCTGGGCCACCAGTGGTTCGGCGACCTGGTGA
>DATGJU010000297.1:0-4233 GCA_035295045.1 Chthonomonadaceae bacterium | reverse complement strand
AAGCTGCCGACGTTGCTCAGCACCTTGCGGAAGTGGTCGGGCCGCTCCCAGGCGACCGTGAACGCCGCGATCGCCCCCGAGCTCGACCCGCCGATCCCGTGCATCTCCGGGTCTTTCGAGATGTTGTAATCCCTGGCCAGCGCCGGCATCAGTTCCTCCGTGACCACCCGCGCGTACTTGTCGTCGAGCGAGTTGTACTCGACGCCGCGGTTCGTGGTGCCGTCGCCCCAGTTCTGCGGCGTCGGCTCCGGCTGCTCCGGCGTGCGGCCGGGGTTGATGAACACGCCGATCATCACGGGAATCTCGTGCCGGTAGATCAGGTTGTCCATCACGTTCTGCGCGCGCATGTCGCCGTGCTCGTCCTTAAAGGCCTGGCCGTCCTGAAATATCATGAGGCTCGCCGGGACCTTCGGGTCGTACTGCGCCGGCACGTAGACCCAATAGGTGTGCTGCGTGCCGGGATAGGCCTGGCTCTGGATCACGAACGGCCCCTTGATCTCACCCTTCGGAACGCCGTCCTGCGGCATCGAGTCGGGGCCGAGCCGGTACTGCGAGTCGGGGTTGGGACCGGGCGGCATAGGCGGCCGGCTGCCGCGCCGGCCGCCCTGTCGCGCCGGGGCGGGAGTCTGCGTCGATCCGGCAGACTGCTGCGGCGCGGCGGGCGCGAGGGCGAGCGCCAGCAGGCCGGCGAGTGAGAGGAGCGCCATCGGAGCGACCCTATTCTTCATGTTCAATTCCTCGTGGATGTGGCGTGGAGCGGCCGCGCGCTTTCGACCTGCATCGCGCCGGCTCCCGTGCCGGCCTGTTCCCCTCCGCGGGCGCACAATCCTGCGCGCCCCGAAGTCATTCGATTGTGGTAGAATTCGGTCGGCCATCCGCGTGGACGAATTCGGCCGCCACCGGTTGTCTTTACAGGGCAACCGGCCAGGAGCGCATGCCACTGATCGATGTAACGGGCTTCTCGGAGGATACGCACCTGATTTCCTGGGTGTGAAGGCCCACCCGGCCAGGGATGAGGGTCGATGGTACGGTAAGTGGAGGGAGACGACATGGCGCCCGGGGATTCGGGTGAGAATAGCGGCGGGCGGACGCCGGCGCAGGCCTGGATCGAGTACGTGTCGCCGTTCGCGGCGGCGATCGGCGCGACGGCCGACGACGTGACCGACCGGCTGCGGCCCTTCGTCGGCGATCCCGGCCAGGACGCGATCGATGCCCTGAGCAAAGAGGAGTACACGCCCTTCGCGGACATCCAGGCCGCCTTTCCGGGCGTGCCGGTGGCGCGGCTGCGCAAGGCCGTCGCGGAGACGCTGCGGGGTAAGGGCGCTTCCGCACCGGCGCCGATGAGCAACCTTTCCCTGGACACGTCGCTCGGCATCCTGCCCACCGTTCCGGACGACGCCTCGCTGCTCGCACAGCTCAAGGCGAACGCCAGCCTGAAGGTAAGCCAGCCCACCGTGGTGCTGGCGGCGCGGGCGGCGCTCGCGGACCGGTGCGGCTACTTTAACATACCCACGCTGCTCGTCGAGCGGATGGAGCAGTACGCCGAGTCGCTGGAGGAGCCGGTCGGCGAGGACTTCTACAAGCTGCGCAGGCTCATCAGCCAGCGCAATTACGCCGAAATCTACGAGGGGATGCCCGGCATCGACGGAAACTTCGTCTCGCAGCGGCGGCGCGATGCGTTCCTCAAGCGCCTCGAAACGCTATTGTGGCCGGCAGTGCTCGGCTTCCAGAACCAGCTCAAGGCGTGGGGCGATAGCTGGCAGCAGGGGATGATGGGGCCCGCGGCGACGATGGCGCTGCTGCTCGGAAACGCCGGCAAGCAGGCGATGCCGCCCGGGATGCTCCAGCCGCCGCCGACCGACAACCTGCGCGATGCGGCGGACACGGTGAGCGTCCAGGTGAACCGCGTGTTCGCCGGCGTCGGCGTCCCGGTCGCCATGGCGCTCGGTTACGATGCGCTGAAGATCAAAGAGGTGCTTGACAATCCGTCGCTGCCGGCGCAGATCGGGGCCGCCAGCCGGGACCAGATGCTGAAAATGCTCGGCGTGGTGATCGCGCCGGACTACTCGCGCCTGGAGGACAACCTGGTGCGCTACCTGCTCGCAGTTTTGCGCTACCCGACCGTGACGGCCGACGCGGAATTGGCGTTCCTGACCGCACTGACGATGCTGGGCGGCCAGATTCCGTGGGACAAGCTTAACTCGCCGGGCGGAATGCGCCGGAGCGGACCAGGCGCGTGATTGCACATCTGCCCTTGTCGGGAGCTCTTACGTAGACGGCATGGCGCCGTATTGTCAGTCGGCTGTGCCCTCCGGTGACGAACCGGGCGGCAGGCGGCGCTCGAAGCGCAGGAGCGTATTCTCCAGCCGGAGCAGGAGTTTTTCGCGCTTGTGCTCCGAGTTTTCTCTGTCCCGCCGCTGTTCGAAGCGCCACTCCTTCATCAACTGGGCCATTTCCTTGACTGCCTGGCGCAGATCCTTCATCTCAGCCTTAAGGCGCTGCACGTCTTCGGTAAGCACAAGTACCTGCCGGACGTATGCATATAGCTGTTATAACATCGGCTAGGCCGCCTTGAGCTGCGCAAGCAGAGTGCGCGTTGCGGCCTTAAGCTTGTCGATTTCCGCCTGGTCACGTTCCATCTGCTCGCGCAATCGCTTCATCTGCTCGAAGCATTTCTCGATGTCGGCCAGAAGCTCTTCGTCTGCTTCAGGAACTGGAGCTGTCAGTGACATGTCGGTCATTCCTGTCACCTCTTCGTTTCGATCGTCGTATGGTGGGCGGCTCGGACTCGTCTCCATTGTACCGCGGTCCGTGCCACTGGCTCAGGGCGAGGCGGCGCCTTGAGCGCGACGGGAGAAGGGATTAGAATGGACCAGGAGCTTGAGCGGGTTGCGGCGCTGGTGCGAGACGCGCGGGACCCGGAGGACGTCCTGGGCGTCGAGCCGATCCTGCTGCCGCGCGGCGCCCAGCTCGAAAACCGGAAGCGGGCGTACCTGGCCCTGAAGGCGGTTACGTCGCTCGAATACCAGTCGCCGGAGGATGTCGAGGCGGCGCGGGACATCGATCGGCGGCTCGAAGCGGTGTACGCCGAGGCACGCGAGCGGATCGAGATGGGCGTCTACAACCTGCAGGGCCGCGGAGCCGCGGTTCCGCAGGCCTTCCTCGCCCAGTCGTTCGATGCCGGGGGAAAGCGATACTACGTCGGACCGCGGTTCCGGCAGGGCGAGCACTCCACTCTCTACACCGGCTACGTCGAGATCCGCGGCGAAGTGCTCGGCGAGGTGATGCTCAAGGTCGCCGCGTCGGCGGAGGACTCGGGCTTTGTCGAGCGCGAGGCGGACGTGCTCGGCATCCTTCGCAAGGACGACTACCGCGAGACCTCCTACGCGCCGTGGCCGCTGGGCCGGTTCGAGTCGGCCGGACGAATGGGCCTGATCCTTCGGCGCGTCGATGGTTTCACGCTGCAGGAGGTGCGGCAGCACGCGCCCTACGTCGGCGGTCTGGACCCGCGCGACATGGTCTGGATGCTGAGCCGCACCCTCGCGGTGATGGGCATGGCGCACGGCTACGGCGTGATCCACGGCCGTATCGCGCCGCAGCATGTCCTCGTCGAGCCTCCGACGCACCGCGCGCTGGTGATTGGCTGGGGCGGGGCCGCGATCGCGCCTGCGCGCACCGGCCAGACGGTCCGCGAGCCGATCGACCTCTTCAGCGCGCCGGAGGCCGCTAGCGCGACGGCCGGTCCCTGGAGCGACATCTACAGTATCGGAAAGACTTTCCTGTGGCTCCTCGACGGCGACCCGGCGACAGACACGATTCCAGCTCACGTCGAGCCACGCCTCGCGACGCTCCTCCGCACGATGGTCGCCGACGATCCCTACCAGCGGCCGGACGACTGCTGGCAGCTCTTCGAGTCGCTGGAGCGAATGAAGACGGAGCTGTGGGGCGAGCGCAAGTGGCGCGCCTTGGATCTGCCGGGCGCTCGCCCCTAAAACCGTATTTGACCGCGCGCGGAGTCCCGGGGGAGCGTGGTCACGGGTTGAGCGAGGTGTCTCGCAATTTAAGGAACTGGGTCGTGTTCGCAGGCCGTGCGGCGCGGGGCTGTGAAACTGCAGAACCCCCTTTCGGGGGTTCTGAGCGACGGGGTTAGCGCCTGTGGGTTTGCTCGCGGAAGAGCAAACCTGCGTGATTTCTCACTTGTTGGAGTAATCAGGCAGGCTCCTATCGAATACG
>DATGJU010000296.1:0-3540 GCA_035295045.1 Chthonomonadaceae bacterium | reverse complement strand
GGGCGCGATCATCGCGCGGTCCGTATCGCATTTAAGGCGAAAGTCGGGCCGCAGTGGCTTCGCCGTGAGGTTGTAGAAGTAGGTTGGACCGCCGTGGCCGGTCAGGTCCCGAATATCGAGCGTGTAGTCGCCGTCGGCGGGCGCCGTCCAGTCGATCCGAGAGTCCTTGCCGAACGCGTCGTCATTCGCGGCGAGCACATTTCCCTTGACGTCGCGGACCTTGATCTCCGAGTCCAGCTCCGAGTCGATTCGGCGCGCCGTCACCTCGAAACCCAGCGCCTGACCCTTCGTAGCGTGGAACTTGTATCGGTCGATCTGACCCTGCGCGCCAAGCCATGAGTTCACGCCGCCGGGCAGTGGAAGCGCGCCTTTTGACACAGGCTCCGGGACGCCTGGAACGACGGCCGACGCCTTGCGCAGAAGCGCCGCGCTCGCGGTATCCTCATAGGCCGCCTGCGGCGCTTCGGTTACCAGAAGCTGGACATAGTTGGACATCCCGTTCGGAAGCTTGAGCGAGGCTCCCCAAAGGCCGGGAAGAACGTCGGCCGGCACGTCGACGTGTGCGGTCTGCGATCCGAGGTTCCAGCCGAGAACCCGGACATCCTGGCTCTTGCCGGGCTGCACCGCACAGGGGATTGCGGAGGTGACGTAAGGCCGGGAGGTGACGTTCAGCCGGTAGACCCAGTGCGGGCTGCCCTGATAGTTCACGTCCCTGATCTGAACGCGGTACTCGCCGGCCTTCTCGAACTTGTAGTGGACGAGCGGGTCGGCGCGATAGTAATCGTCGTTGCGCGCAAGTTCGTTTCCCGCCGAATCGAATACCACGAGCATCGGATCAGCATGTGGCGCGATGTCGTGGATCTTATCCTCCAGCCGCGCGCAGTCGACCGCGAAAGTCACTTCCTGTCCGGCCGTCACGGTGAACTTGTACCAGTCGACGTCCTCGCCATTCTGGAACCGGCCGTTCATAACGCAGGGAATGGTGAGCTGCTGCGCCTCAGCAGAGGAGTTGTTCGGCTCCGTCTCCATAAGCTCCGGCTCATCGCCGATCACGAGCTGGCCGATCGTCGAGACGCCGTGGCGCGGAGTCGCCAGGCGGAACTCGCGGACGCCGAGCGGCGCGTCCGCCGCGACGGTAACCTTCATCGATACCGAGGCCACCACCGGAACTTCGTTCGGCTTCTTCGGATCCTTCGCCGGCCAGCCCTTCTCCGGCGGAACGATCTCGGCCTTTACGCCCTCGCCCTCCATCATCACGCTGTACGCGCCATAGAGGTTCGCGCCGCCGCCGCCGTTCACGGTGCCGGCATTGACAGTCACCGTGACCGTCTTGCCGCGCTCGACGCCGGACGGATACGTCGAGATGATCATGGGGAACGAAGTCTGCGCCCCGGCGGCCGCGGCTGCGCCAAACACCGCTGCTATGGCGGCGGCCTTGATCCAAGAACCGGCGATTCTCATCCTACCTCCCGTGCCTCCACGATCCCGGCACGCTCGAATCGATAGCGGGTCCCTGCGCTGCGCAGGGACCCGCACTGCGTTTCGCGTCACGCCGGCAAGGCTAGCAGCTCGCTCCACGACTCCACGTCGAGCACGCGCAACAGCAGCCGGTCGAGCGTCTCCTGATCGGTAATGGCGTCGATTGCGGCGAGGACGCGCGCGTCCGGCTCCCCGAAGCGCTTCGCGCCAAGCTTTTTCAATGCGGCTCTTGCGTGTTCCATCCTGCCTCGCTGCTCCCCGTCAGCGATCCATTCGTCGATGATGCTGGCTTCGCGCAGCATGGCCAAATCCTCCGCAAATAGTTTTTCGATAATCTCCCGCGGTAACCTTCTGGACGCGATACGCAGCGCGAGACCCAAGAGGTCTGTCTCGATCCCGACCGGCAGGCCGGCGCGATGCAGGACGTCAACTTCCTCTCGAATCGTAGCGGGCGTAGGCTTGTCCTCGCACAGCACCAGCAAGGGCGCAAGCTCGGCGAGCTCTCCGGAGCGAATCCTGTCGGCGTACTCCCAAAGCCGTATCGCCGTAAATCGGAATTCGGTCACCAGGCTGCCGGCCGATACGGTATACCGGTCCGGAAATGTCGCGCGGTCGCGGCGCTCAAGGTATATGACAAGTAGGACGATCGGAGCGCCGATTTGTCGCGTAAGTCCGGCGCATTTCGCAAACCAGCTCCGGACAACCGTGAGATCTGGCACCAACTGGTATTCCAGGTAGACGCCGATTTCCGGCTCGTCCTCCGGAAAACGCTCCGCGTCGCCTAGCGCGGACGCAGGGATAATGAACACATGGTCCGCCCGCAGCTCCGGCAGGTTGATGTTAGCGTCCTCGACGCGGATATCCTCCGCGGCGACGTTCAGGCCGGCCAGGCGAAGCGCGGCGGCCGGGCACTCGCGAAACAGCGCCTTCACCGATACGTCGATAGCGTTGTTCAGCTTGGCTGCATCGTCTGAAATCGGCATATTCAGTCGTCCGTCGCAAGTGCGGGAACGGGCAGCCTTCTGCGCCGCTCCGGCGGGAGCAGCCGCTCCAGCGTATCGTCCACCGTGATGATGCCGAGCAGCTTCTCGTCCTCGCTGACGACGGGGACGGCCAGCAGGTTATAGCGGCCGATGATCTGCGCGACCTGGTCGGCGTGGTCTTCAACATAGACGTGGATCACGTTCTTGACCATCACGGACTGCACGGTCCGGTCCGGCGCGGAGATGACGAGGTCGCGGAGACTTAGCACTCCTACCAGCCGCTCCTCATCGTCCACCACGTAGACGTAGTAGATGGTTTCGGCCTTGGGCGCGAGCTCGCGCAGCCGGTTGATCGTCTCTTCGCAGGTGAGGTGCGCCGGAATCGCCACCAGCTCGGTCGTCATCAGGCCGCCTGCGGTGTCCTCGTCATACGACATCAGCTCCTTGAGGTCTTCCGCCTCCTCTGCGTCCATGTGCTCGAGCAGTTCATCGCTGAGGGCGTCCGGCAGGTCGTCGAGCAGGTCCGCGACGTCGTCCGGCTCCATCTCCGCGATGATCTCGGTGGCGGTCTCGTCGTCAAGCCGCTGCATGATCGAGACCTGGGTCTCCGGCTCGGCCTCTGCGATCGCCTCCGCGGCGGTCTCGGTGTCGAGCGCCTCGATCAATTCGGCGCCTTGCTGTGGGCTGAGCTGCTCCACGATGTCCGCAATGTCCGCGGGATGGAGCTGCGCGATCTTGTCGTGCGAGACCTTGAGCCGGATGCGCCCGCCGGCCGATCCCGGCTCCAGCGTCTGGACGTCGTCCCAGGCGATCAGGTTCGACCGAAGCGGGCGGCGGACCAGCCGCGCTGCCGCCTCGATCGGGCCGCTTACCGTGCCTAGCCGCCGCAGTGTCGCGCGCAAGCTGGCGTCCACGCCGACCACGCAGTAGAGATCGCCGCACTCCGCAAGCCGCACGTCGCTCACCCGTACCACGCGATAGTCCTGAACGTCCACGATCTGCTTGTCGAGCACGTCTCGGCGGAGGCGCAGATCGTCCGCGTGGGGTTCGTAGGCGCGGATCTGGTCGAGCGGTTTGA
>DATGJU010000295.1:0-2635 GCA_035295045.1 Chthonomonadaceae bacterium | reverse complement strand
GAAGCGCGCGGACGGTTTCGCGACAGGAACTGTGGTCCTTCGGGCTGCGTCATGGAATCCAGGAGTCTAAGATCATGGCGTCGGAAACGGTGCTCCTTGAGGGGCACATCATCGACTCGTTAACGTTGTCGAAAGTACTGGACATTATCCAGCGCGAAGGCGCTGCCTATCGCATCGCGGACTTCTCGGTCGGCGAGACACGCGCGGACGTTAGCCGAACGCACATCTGCGTAACGGCGCCGGATGCGGCTGAGCTGGAGCGCATCCTGCGGCAGATTCAACAGCACGGCGCAACGCGCGCCGAGGGCAGGGTCCGCACGAAGCCGGCTCCCATGGACGGCGTCTTTCCCGACGGGTTCTACGTTACGACCAACCTGGCGACTTCGGTCCGCGTCGCTGGCGCCTGGATGCCCGTCGAGCCGATCGAGATGGACTGCGGAATAGTGGTCCGCGGCAGCGATGGCGGTGCCTGCGCAAACTGCCTCCCGATGCACCATGTCCGCGCGGGGGATCAGGTCGTCGTGGGTTCGGAGGGCGTCCGTGTAACGCCGTTCGACAGGCCACAGGAGAGCGGTGTCTTTCAGTTCATGGGTGGAAGTGTATCGACGGAGCGTCCCAAGGAGCTGATCGTCGCCGCGATCGCACAGGAGATCGTCAAGGCGCGGGCTCGGGGCGAGAAGATCGTATTCGTCGGCGGCCCGGCGATTGTCCATACGGGCGCGGGCCACCACCTGGAGGCGATCATCCGTGCCGGCTGGATCGACGCGCTCTTTGCCGGAAACGCGCTGGCGACCCACGACATCGAGCAAGCGCTTCTCGGCACGTCGCTCGGGGTGCAGATCGCGACGGGCGCGCAGGCGGTGCACGGTCATGAGAACCATTTGCGCGCGATCAACGCCATACGGCGCGTCGGCGGCATCCGCCCTGCGGTGGAGTCCGGGCTCCTCAAGTCCGGCATCATGCACGCCTGCATATCTCGAAGCGTTCCTTACGTCCTGGCGGGCTCCATCCGCGACGACGGCCCGCTGCCCGACGTGATTACCGACAGCGTGGAGGCGCAGGATGCGATGCGCGCGCTCGTCCGCGGCGCCGGGGTCGTCCTCATGGTCGCGACCACGCTGCACGCAGTCGCGACGGGAAACCTGCTGCCTGCAACGGTTCAGACGATCTGCGTCGACGCCGATGCCGCGACGGTCATCAAGCTCATGGACCGCGGCACGCACCAGGCGTTCGGACTGGTAACCGATTGCGAATTCTTGCTGAAGGAGCTGCGGGCGAGGCTGGCCGAGCAAAGCCAATGACCGAAATGACCGCCAGTACAGTGGATCGCGCTGAATCGTCGGGCTCACAGAGCGGCGGCGCCCGCCTGCTGATGTGCCCGCCATCCGAGTATCAGGTACTGTACGAGATCAACCCATGGATGTCGGTGCTCAATACGGCCGATCCGGCAATCGCGAGCCGGCAGTGGAACGCGCTCCACCGGACGCTGACCGAGGACGTCGGCGCATCGGTCGAGCTCGTGACACAGGAGCACGGCGCGCCGGACATGGTCTTTACGGCGAACGCAGGGCTGGTGCGCGACCGGCTCGCGTTCCTCTCCCGCTTCCGCCACCCGCAGCGGCAGCCGGAGGAGCCGGCCTTCCGCCGCTGGTTCGAGGAGCACGGCTACACGGTGCTACAACCGCCGGCGGACTGTCACTTCGAGGGCGAGGGCGACGCGCTCTTCGTCGGCGGTACGTTAGTCGCTGGCTACCTCAAACGCAGCGACATCGCGGCGCACCGCTGGCTCTCCGAAGGCTTGCGCGTCCCGGTACTGTCAGTCCAGCTCGTGGACGACCGCTGGTATCACCTTGATACCTGCTTCTGCCCGCTGGACGGACAGACGATCGCCTACTACCCGCCCGCATTCGACTCGTATGGCCGCAACGTCCTGGAAGCCAACTTCGCAACGATTGCGATTACAGAAGCCGAGGCGCTACGGTTCGCCTGCAACGCGGTGGTGATCGGCCGCACCGTGATCCTGCCATCCGGGTGCCCCGAGTTTTCCGGCCGACTAGCCTCCGCCGGCTTCCGTCCCATTGCCGCGGAGATGTCCGAATTCATGAAGGCCGGCGGCGCGTGCAAGTGCCTTACACTGTTCCTACGCTAGGCGCTGCCGCAAGGCGGATCAGCGCGGAGATTTCGGAAGGCCGCTCTTCAGCGCGCCAAGCAGCGTCGGCCCGAGCTGGTCGCCATAGAACGACATCATCGCTTCGTAGTTTCCGCGGCGGTACTGCTCCGGCATGAGCGCGTAGGCCAGCCAATCGTTTGTCAGCGCGACGATTACGGGCGTCCCGTATCCCGCCGCGCGCGCCTCCGACTTGAGCTGCAGGCCGAGCTCCGCCGTCGGCTCGCAGGGCATCCCAACCAACAAGACGGGCCCGATTCGCACGGTCGTGATCGCGGTCTTCGTCGGCATCAGACCGTCGACGAGCGCCCTCGCCTGGCCGAACGTGCCGCCGAGCTGCGCCACCGCGGCGATGTAAGTACCCGTCGGCTTGCGCGCCGGAAGCGCCACCGGGATACTGCTTACGGCTATCTCCCCTTCGATCGGTCTGGCCTCCGCGAGTCTCGTCAGCGCCGCCTTACCGATCAG
>DATGJU010000294.1:0-7784 GCA_035295045.1 Chthonomonadaceae bacterium | reverse complement strand
GGCTTGGCGTTCGCTTTCGCCCATCTCCGGTACCCGCGCACCATCTTCACCGCATCGCACGCCGCGTCCGGGCGATGGTCCTTGCCCGACGCTGCCGCCGGCCGATCCGCCGCGCCGAACGCTGCCAAGAGCGCGACCGCCAGCGCTCCGGCCGTCGCTATAACCGAGTCTCGAATCATCAGGTGCTCCTCCACACGGTTAGACGAAACCGGACCGCGAGGGGTAACATTTCCCGCAATGAACCGTGGAGCGCTGCGGCGCCTCTATACCGGTACGATGGGCGGCAGGACGAACGGAAGGACACCGGGTGCACGATAGCGCGCTGGTTCAGCGAATATTGAGCGGGGACCGCAGGTCCGGCGAGCGGTTCGTCACGGCGCACTATCCGCGGATCTTCCGGCTCCTGCGCTGCCTCGCGGGCAGCCCCGACGTGGCGCAGGACCTGACGCAGCAGACGTTCGCGCGGGCCTGGCAGGCGCTGCCGTCGTTTCAGGGCCGCGCCAGCCTGGCCACGTGGCTGCACAAGATCGCCTACCACGAGTACACGAACTGGCTGCGCACCAAGCGCGACCACGCGCCCCTGGACGAGGCTGCCGGCATCGCGGACCTCCGCGAAGCGCTCGGGCTGGATTCGATCCTCGTCTCGCGCGCGCTGGCTAAGCTCACGGCGGAGCACCGCGAGCCGTTCGTGCTCTACTACATGCAGGAGTTTTCCGTCGGCGAGATCGCGGAGCTGCTCGAGCTGCCGGAGGGGACCATCAAGTCCCGCCTGTTCACGGCCCGGCGGCGGCTGCGCGAGATGCTCCAGTCCGCGGAGGCGCCCATTCCGGCGTCCGACTCGCCGGAGCCACTGTTGATCCTTTCGAGCGCGCCAGGGGGACAGCGGTGACGCGCCGGAGATGCGACAACCTGCACGGGCACGATACTTCCCACGGTTCGGGCCGCTGGGCGAACTCCCGAACGGGCCGGGGGGCCAGGCGCCCCAGAATTGGGGATTGGAGAGCGTCTCTCCGATGAGGACACGTACTATGGATTGCCAATCGCTGCGGTGTGGGACCGGCCTGGTGCGCCGGATGCACCGCATTCGGTGCCGCGAGTGCCGCGCTGCCGCCCGGCCGGACGCCGTACTGCGGCGCGGAATGCAGCGCCTGAGAGCCGAGGCGCCGCCGGAGGGAGGGCTGGAGGCGGCGCTCGCGGCCTTCGGCGTGGCGCCGGCTATCCGGCCCGTCCAGAGCCGACGACGGAGGTCCGAACTGCGCGGCCGGCTGCTGCCGGCCGGGTCGCTGACCGCGGTCTCCGCGCTCGGGGCGGTCTGCTGGCTCAGCTACATCGACGCCGATCCGCAGGTTCGCGTGCCGATGCCCAGACTGCCCTCGCCTAACGCGTACAACTTGCTCCGGACCGCCGCTGCTGCGATCCCGGCGTCGGAGCGTAGATCCGGTCCGCCTGTAGGCACCGCGGAGGCGGCGGAGTACACCGACGTACTGAGGAATGCGATCGACTTACACCACGGCGTCGTGATGAGCGCCAACATTGCAGACGGGCCACGCACGCCGCCGGTTCTCGGCGCTCCCGACTACGCCTACACGCTCAAGGACAAGAGGGAGCTGCTAGCTCGGTATGCGCCCGCGATCTACTTGACGCGTCACGCGCTGCCGCTCGAGTACCAGGTGCTGACGCGTGATGCGCTGCGCCTGAACTACGATGCGCCCGCCGTCGGCGCCTTTGACGACCAGACGTATCGGAGCGACTATATCCAGCTCGCAAATGCGCTCATGCTCGACGCGCAGGTCAAGGAGGCATCCGGCGACACGTGGGCCGCGGCGCAGAGCATGATGGACTCCATCGAGCTCGGCGTCCTGGTGTCTCACGGCGGGACGGAAGATCTCGTAACAGGCCTGAGCTGCGCCGCGGCGGGCCGCGTCCGCCTCTGGGACATGGTCGATCGGCTGGACGCGGCGCATGCGCGGGCCGCGGCGCTTCGGCTGAACGAGATCGCCGCACGGAAGCCGGCCTTTGCGGAGATAGTCGTAGAGGATAAATGGCGGCTTGCGGCAGACCTCCAGGCGCACATGAGGAGGCCGGAGTGGCGACGCACCATCCTCGTGCCGGGCTGGTCCGCTGAGCGCAGCTCCACGGTCGGGTTGGCGAGCTATCTGTATCTTGCGCCGTACAGCAAACGCGCGATCCTCGACGACATAACGCGGAATATGGACCGGCTCGCCACTCTCTCGCAGCTGCCGTACTCCGATGCAGTGCCGCGGCGCCTCGCCTCCGTGCCGCTCGACGGCCCCGCCCAGGGCGATCCGGTAGCCGCGATGTTGGTTCCTTACTTCGGCGCCTCCTATTTTCGGGACATCGCCGCATCGCGGACCGAGCTCGTGCTTCTAGAAACCGCGTTCGCGCTGCGCGCCTACCGGCTCGAGCATCACGCGCTGCCGGACCGACTGGACCGGCTCGTGCCGCGCTACCTGCCGGCCGTCCCGGAAGATCCGTTCCGGCCCGGCCACCCGCTTGGGTACCGGAATCGGGTGATCGCTGCCCGCATTGGCGGCGGAACAGAGCGCCTCTTTCCCGTTCTATACAGTGTCGGGCCGGACGGTATCGACGACGGCGGCAGCCCGATCGACGCGAAGAGCGCACCGGGGAAACCCTCCCCCTGGTACCACGCGACGTCGGGCGATCTGCCGTCGCCTTCGGACAAGTGGCATTCCGGCCCCATGCAGGTCCGTCAGAGCTGGATCGACGAATCCGAGGCGAAGCAGCGGCTCACGGTCCGGCCCGGCAGCCGTGGCGACGTCGTGGCTGGCATCAATGTCGATGCGACGCCATAGCCGGCCGGCGCACCTCACGGGACGGACGTTCGGATAACGCGCTGCCGCAATGCGGCCACGGTGTGCCGCCCGGAACGAACGAATGAAGCTGATCACGAAGCAGACGACGGAGCAACCCCATACGAGCCTCGCCGCGCGGATCGCGCGGTGGAGGCCCTGGGCCGCGTCCAGGACCGGTGCGGGCGCCGAGACGGATGCGCCTGCGCCGGCCCGTTCCACCGAACGGGATAACGCGGCGACCCCGCCTGTCGAAGAGCTCGGCGCTGGGCCGGATTGCAGTCGGCACGATCTGGCGCCCGGCCGCGCGGACCAATTCGCCACTGCCGACGGCGCGAAGCCCGCTTCGGCCGCCATCGCCTCCGCGCCAGGAGATCCCCTGACCACGGTGCGGTTGAACGAGGACGCCGAGATCTCCGCCGCGGACTCCGTCCTGACCGTGAGCGCCGGCGAGGCCTCGGTCGACGCCCTGGTGGACCGCATCACCGCAGGCAGGTCCCGGCCGAGGCGAGGGCCGCTCTACTGGCTGCTGATGGCCTCGTCGCCCGTCGTCGGATTCATGCTGGTGGCCAGCCTGAACGCTGCTGATCTGCGCATGGTCGTGATTTGCGCCGCCGGCCTCGTCTACGTCCGCGCGTTCGCGAAGCTGAGCGCGCAGATGGAGCTGGACCGCGCGGCGCTCGCAAACTCCGATCTGGACGCTCGCTGGCTCGGTCCGCTTTGCGAGGCGCTGGAGTGGCCGGACAAGCGGGTGCGCGGCGTCGCGGCAAGGCTTCTTGCAAGGCTGCTGCCGCGCGTACGCGAAGCGGACGTGCCCGGCATCGAGGACGTTCACCGCACCTGTCTCTATCGCCGCCTGCGTTTCCGCGAAATATATGCGCGACCGGAGTTGGCGCTGGCGATCCTGCGCGCGCTGCCGAAGATTGGTAACGAGGCCGGACTCTCGTACGTCGAGCGGCTGGCAGATGGCTATGCCTTCACGCGGGATGCGCGTGCGGTCCGGGACGCCGCAAAAGCCGCGCTCCCCGCTCTGGAGCGCCGCGTCGCGGAGCAGCGCAAGCGCGCGCAGGCCCAGGCGGAATCGGTCGTCGGGGGCGAAGCGCTGCTGGGCGCCGCTGTCCGCGAAGCGGAGGCGGGCCGCTGGACAGAGCTTAGCGACGCCGATGCCGAGATTGTGAGCCGCCAGATGGCCGAGGTAGAGACCGAGCTGAAACGCCTCTCGGCGCCGGGCATGCGGATCGGCTTCCTGCTCGCCGCCTGGTGCGTCATTCTGCCGTTCTTCGGGTACCAGGCGGTGATCGCGCTCTGGGACCGCAACTGGTTTTTCGGCCTGCTCTGCGCCGCCCTGGCCGCGTTCTGCACGCAGCTCTACCGCTGGACCATGGGCGCGGAGCACGCGCGGCTGGCGCGCAGGCTCTCTAGAATCGACGACGTACGCTGCGTGGGCCGCCTCGCGGAGCTTCTCGAGTGGCCGGAGAGGGAAGTCCGAGACAGTGCCAGGGATGCGCTCACGAAGCTCCTGCGCCGCGTGAAGGCGAGCGACCGCGTCCTGGCGAAGCCCCGGGAGCGCGGATTCCTGCATCGCGCGCTGGCAACACAAACGCCCTACCGCGATGCCGAATTCATGGAGAGCATCCTGCTGGCGCTCGGGCAGGTCGGCGACGAGTCCTCAGTCCCCTTCGTCCGGCCGCTGGCGATGGCTCAGCCGACCACGGCGCGCCATCGCCGCGTGCAGGAGGCCGCCGAGGACTGCCTTGCATCCCTGAGCATCCGCGTCGAGCTGAATCGCAGCAGCCAGACGCTCCTGCGCGGCTCCTCGCCCAGCATAACCGGACAGGACGAGCTCGTCCGCCCGGTTGGCGCCCACGATGCGCCCGATCCCTCCCAGCTGCTCCGCGCCGACACCGGCAGCGGCCAATAGCCACGGGCCAGGCGCGCCGCGCCCGCCCGCACGCTGTGCGGAGCCGCGTCGCCGGCGGCGCGATCGGTCCAGGGCAGGAACTTCCGCGCGGTTTGCAGAATGGCCCGGGTACTATGGACCCGCCGGACCGAAGCGCGGAGCGCGCGAAACTGCTGATCATTGACGATTCGCTGACCACGCCGAGCCGGCTGCTCGCCGCCGTCGAAGTGGGCGCCGTCGCTACAGCGGCGTTCTTGCTAATCCTCGTCTCCGCCGGCCAATTCGCGGCGTCCGGGGTCTCCGCGTTTCTCCTGGCCGCCGAAATACTGCTCATCCGCAGCGCTGTTCGGCGCCAGAGGGAGCAGGCAGGCCGGCAGCTCGCGGATATGGACACGCGCCTCTTCGGCGGCCTCTGCGCGCTGCTGGAGGACCCCGACCCACCGGTCCGTGATATCGCCGGCCACGTCCTCGTCCATATGCTTCCGCGCCTGGCCGAAGCGGACTTCGAGCAGCTTGTCCCGGAGCGGCGCAACTGCCTGTACCGCCGTCTGTCGCGGCGCGCGGCACACCGCAGCGCCGGCCTGACGATCGCGATCCTTCGCGCGCTGCCGCACTTCGCGACGGAGACCGCCCTGCCGTATGTGGCCCGACTGGCGGCCGCTAGCGGTTGGCGCGCCAACGCGGCCGTTACCGCCGCGGCGGTTGAGCTGCTGCCGATATTGCAGGAGCGAATGCAGGACCGGCCGGCGCGCGCGGAGGCTGATGCCGAGCTGGACTCCGATTCGGCGGCGCCGATTACCGAGGCCGAGCACGCCGAGCGAGCGCGGATCGATGCCGCGGTGGACGCGGCGATGGCGGACGTCGAGCAGGCGATGCGGGACATCCATGCGCCTGCCGTGCGCAACGGATTCGTCGCGGCGGCGTGGATGGTGATCGTCCCATGTTACCTGGCGGTCGCCTGGAGTCGCTTTGCGCAGGGCGACTGGGTGCTCGGCGTGGTCTCCGTGGCTATCGCGGCCGCCGCCACGCAGCTCTACAGGGTCGGCGTGAGCATGAAGCACACGGACATCGCCAACCGCCTGATCCGGCTGGACGACGTGCGCGTGCTCGGCAGGCTTGCGGAGCTGCTGGAGTGGCCCAATCCCGAAATACACCGCGCTGTCATGCCGGCGATGACGCGCCTGCTGCCGAAGGTGAAAGCCAGCGACCGACCGTTCCGCACCCGTATGCAGCGCACGAGTTTCAACCGAAGTCTCTCCGCGGCGAACGCATATAGCCACCCCGGCTACGTGATCGCCGCGCTCAAAGCGCTGGAGCAGATCGGCGATGCGAGCGCCGTTCCGCCGGTCACCGCGCTGGCGAACGCGAGCCCCTCGTCCGCGGGCGAGCGCAAGGTCTGCGACGCGGCGGCAGAATGCCTGCCCTACCTGCTTCAGCGCGCGAAGCAGACGGACCTTATCGATTCGCTCCTGCGCGCATCCGCCCCGTCGTCCAGCGGCCCCGACACGCTGATGCGCGCCGCTGCCACGACCGGGATTGAGCACGAGGGCCTGCTGCGCGCAGCGGCCGGCGAAGAGAGTTAGATACGATGATCTTGGTGATAGACAATTACGACAGCTTTACGTACAACCTGGTGCAGTATCTCGGCGAGCTGGGGGCCGAGATGGTAGTCGTCCGCAACGACCAGATCACGCTGGATGAGATCGAGGCGATGGCGCCGGAGCGGATCGTGATCTCGCCGGGGCCGTGCACGCCCCGTGAGGCGGGGATCTGTGTACCGCTGATCCAGCGATTCGCCGGCAAGATTCCTATCCTCGGCGTCTGCCTGGGGCACCAGAGCATCGGGGAGGCGTTCGGGGGCGAGGTGGTGCGCAACGAGCGCATCATGCACGGCAAGACGTCTCCCATCCATCACAGCGGGCAGGGCGTCTTCGCCGGCCTTTCGGAGCCTTTCCAGGCCACGCGCTACCACTCGCTGGTCGTGAAGCGCGACACGCTCCCGGCCTGCCTGGAGATCACCGCCGAGACGGCCGAGGGCGAGATCATGGGGCTGCGCCACCGCGACTTCGACGTGCAGGGCGTCCAGTTCCACCCGGAATCGGCGCTCACCCCGGAAGGCAAGGCGCTGCTGCGAAACTTCGTGAACGGGTGAGGCGGGGCCTTATCCGTTACGGCCCACCGCCTTGATCAGGGTTACGGTATCGCATGCCAGGCCGCTTTCCCCGCCGGCAAGCCCGTACTTCTCGTAAAACCGCAGCGCCCGGTCGTTGGTTCGCATCACCGCGGCGCGTACAGCCTCGAATCCGTTGGCGGCCGCCCATGCGAAAACGGCATCCAGCAGATCGGCCGCCAGGCCCGTGCCGCGACGGTCCGGCGCGACCCACATCTGGAGCAGATTGCCTGACGCCGGCGCGTCCGGGTCCCGGTAGAGCGCGGCCATGCCGACCGGTTCGGCGCCATCCAGAGCGAGAAAGATCGCGCGATCCGTGCCCTCTGCCGCCTCGTCCGCCTGCTCGACCCAGCTCTCCGGCGATCGACGTATTGCATTCTCGTACGTCGAGCAGAACGCCTCCGGCGCTTCGCTCAGCGCCCGCAGGCGGATCGATCGGTAGATATCGGCCTCGCCTGTGCGAATGCGCCGTACTGTCACGTTGCTCCTATCGGCTCGGTGCGGCTTCGCGACTGGGTACTCGTGCGCGTGACCCGATGCGAGTCGCCGCTCCGACGAGCGTCGCGCGCGCGCCGGTAGTTCAGCGGCGGCGGAACGGAACCGCTGGTCCCACGCCCGCCAATCGCGCATTGACAAGACTCCGTAGACCTGGACGGCGGCCGGTTCTACCGATGCTGAGATGCCCGTTTCAGCATCGACTGCGAACTACACTGGCATATTGTCGATCGTGCGCATCGATCCCGGTAGGCTCTCATAGGATTCCGCCAACGCTCGCCACTCTTCGTCGCCGAAGCGGAGCCAGTCGAAGCAGTAGATCCGCTCGACTTCAACGAAGCCGGGCGCGTCCTCAGCGGGCATGTCCTCCAGGTTATCGTAATACTCG
>DATGJU010000293.1:0-2365 GCA_035295045.1 Chthonomonadaceae bacterium | reverse complement strand
CCGGCGCAAGCTCCCACTACGTCGTGCCGGCCGTCAACCGGGTGCTCCGCCAGCTTTCGGACGAGTATCCCGGCGTCCACTTCCAGGCCGCATACGACAACTCCCGGTTCGTCAACATCCTATTCGATAACGTCTGGCACGAGCTCGCGGTCGCCGTCCTGCTGACCGCGATCACGGTATTCCTCTTTCTCGGCGAGTGGCGGGGCACGCTGATCGCGCTGATCACCGTGCCGACGTCTCTCGGCCTGGCCGTGCTGATGATGCTGCCGTTCCATATGACCTTCAACAGCGGCACCCTCATCGGGCTGCTGCTCTGCATCGGCCGGCTCGTCGACGACACCGTCATCGACATCCACTCCGTGGAGCGACACCTCCGGATGGGCAAGGATCCGAAAACCGCGACGATCGACGGGATCGCGGAGGTGCGGCTGGCGGTCATCGCCGCCACGCTGATGCTGGTCCTGGCCCTTGTACCGCTTCTCTTCTGCGGCGGCCTGACGCAGCTCATGTTCGTCGAGCTGGTCTGGCCGATCATCTTCGGACTTCTCGCGTCGATGCTGGTCTCCTTTACCCTGACCGCGCTGCTCTGCGCCAACTGGCTGCGCCATGAGGATGCCCGCGTCGCAGACCGGCGCAATCCGGTCCTGCGCCTTCTCTACGCGGTCGCCGACCCGTTCCAGCGGATGCTGGAGCGGCTGGAGCGCGGCTACGCGCGGACGGTCCGCGGCATGCTCCGTAACCGGCTCTGGAACATGGCGCGGATTCTCGTCACCGTGATCGTCGGGTTCACCTTCTACAACTTCATCGGCTCCGAGATGATGCCGCTAGCCGACGTGGGCCAGGCGAGCGGCCTGCTGGAGATGCAGCCCGGCACGTCGTTCGAGGAGACGGAGCGCGCCACGGCCCGCCTCGAAAAGATCATGCTCAAATACCCGGAGCTGGAGCGCGGCTCGATCGAGATCGGCGCGGAGAGCATGTTCGAGAGCTGGAATCCCTACTTTACCGGCTACCAGATGCCGCAGGCCAACGCCGCCTCGATGATGCTCACCTTCAGCGACAAGGACCGGCGGCGGCGCTCGATCTGGGACGTGATGGATGCGATCCAGCGCGAGGCGATGGCGACTATTCCGGGCATTCGCCGCCTCCAGATCAAGGAGATGGGCAGCGACGTGATGGCGACCGCCGCCGCGCCGGTCCATCTGATCCTGTACGGCCCGGATTTGGCCGTCCTGGACAGGCTCGGCCGCCAGACGCTGGAGATTGCAAACAGCACGACCGGCATGGTGCAGGCGGGAACCACCTGGACGATGGGCGTGCCGGACTATGAGATCCGCGTGGACCCGGAGCGCGCGGCGGAGGCCGGCCTATCGCCTGAGGAGATTTCGCAGCAGGCCTACTACGCGCTGCACGGCGGCCTGACCGGCGAGTTCTACCGGCTGCCCAACCTCAGGCAGAATACGATCCTGGTCCGCTATGCGGCGGAGGAGCGGAGGGGCCTGCAGGACCTGGAGCAGCTCGTGATCACCTCGCGCAACGGCCCGCAGGTCCCTCTGAAGAGCGTCGCCACTGTGGAGCGCCGGTCCGCGCCCACAGCGATCGAGCATGACGGGCTGCGGCGCGTGATCGGCGTGGCCGGATACTACCGAAAGTGGGGTCCGCCCTCGATGGACGTGGAGATGGATGTGATGATGCGCGCGATGCGCGAGCTGAGCTTTCCGCCCGGCTACGGCATCGAGATGCGGGGCGACATGACGCAGATGATGGACAGCTTCCGCCGGCTCCTCGCAGGGCTGGCGCTCTCCGTGCTCTTCATGTACCTCGTCCTGGTTGCGCAGTTCCGCAGCTTCCTGCAGCCGCTTCAGATGATCGCCTCGCTGCCGCTGGAGCTCGCCGGGGTCTTCTTCGCGCTCTGGCTGGCGCACCAGGCCTTCTCCACGGTCTCGATCATGGCGATCATCGTCCTCTCCGGAATGGACATCACGACGGCGATCCTGATGATCGACATGATTGCGCGCTATCGCGGCCGCGCGATGCCACGCGGCGAGTCCGCGCGCGGCAGGGGCGGACTCAACGTGCCGGCGAACGGCGGGGGCACGTCGCGCGACGAGGCCCCGGACGCGCCGAACTCCACAGGGGCGCCACGCAGCCCCTCGGGATGGCGGGACGACGCGATCGCCGAGGCCTGCCCGCAGCGCCTCCGGCCGATCCTGATGACCTCACTCATCTCCATCATCGTCATGGCGCCGGTGGCCTTCGCGCCGCGCACCGGCCTGGACGCCTACCAGCCGCTCGCCACCACCATCCTGGGAGGACTCACGGTTGGCACGCTGCTCTCGCTGTTCGATATCCCGATCATGCACACCTA
>DATGJU010000292.1:0-9636 GCA_035295045.1 Chthonomonadaceae bacterium | reverse complement strand
TCATCACGAGGCCTCTTTGCCGACCGCGTCGCCATAATCGACCTCTTCGTAAACGTTTTTCGGCCGGCAAGTCCCGGACGATCGTTCAACATGTGAATTGGTCGGCCGGGGCGAAGGACAATGACCGATCGCGCGAGAATTCCGATACCAGCCGGAACCGGCCCCAAGGACGACGGTCCACCGCCGGTAAGCGGAGAGCGAGCATAGCGCACTGCCGGGACGCGGTCGTGGCACACTGGAATATATTTCGATGGCGATAAGAGAGCATCCGGGTCCCTGGTCGGCTGCCGTTTGTGCGGCGGCGTTCACGTTCGCGCTATTCGGCGGACTGCCTGCGTGTGCACAGCTGCGGCACGATCGCCCGGCCAGGCCGGAGACCATTTGGCACGGCGAGTCCGGCGGCTACGACTGGCTGTGGACCACGGCGGACCTCAAGGCGTTGCACTTCCGCCCGGTCTTTTCGGCACGGGCCTACGAGTACAAGGTCAACACCCAGCTCAAGGAGGAGGAGAAGGACCCCGTCGACAGTTATCTGGAGTGCACCATCCAGCCGCTCTCCATCGTCGGGAGCCTGGCGAGCTACGAGCGGGACTACTACTGGGAGGGCGGCGCGCACCCGTCCGGCGGCGTCGACGTAGTGACCATCAATGCTGCGCGGCCGGGCCACCGCGTGCGGCTGGACGAGCTGTTCCGCGACGAAGACATCGTGCGTGCGCTGCTCGCCGATAAGATCGTCGCGGGCGTGCTGGCGCGCGAGCACGTCTCGCCGCTGCCGCGGACGTGCGACGAGCTGGTGAAGGCGCTCAAGGGCAAAGGGTTCGGAGAGAGCGACGACCAGTTCGGCTTCGAGGAGGACCTCCTGTTCCGCTTCGCATTCCACCACATCGAGGGCGACCGGGTCGCGGTCCGGCTTATCATCGGATGGAAAGGCGAGATCTTCCGCTTCAGCTCCACGCAGATCGGCCTCCGGCTGCCCGCGCCGCCGCGCCTGCGCACCGCGCTGCGCGGGGCCACCGCGGGCGATTCCGGGTTCCTGATGGCCGATGCCAAAAAGCTGGCTAACAAGCGGGCGACGGTGCTGTTCGCGATCGAGCAGAAGAAGCCGCGGTAGATTAAGCTCATGCACAGATTTCATGGGGAGCTCGGTGCGCTTGCCGGCGCCCTTGAAACCCTGGCCGCCGCCTTCGCCGATCTGCCGCCATTCGCATCGGCCGAGCCGGACCTGACAGCCATCCTCCAGGAGGCCGCCGCGCGCCTGCGCGACAACTACCCCTACTTCCATCCGCTCTACGCCGGACAGATGCTCAAGCCGCCCCACACGGCCGCGCGGCTCGCCTACGCCCTGGCGATGACGATCAATCCCAACAACCACGCGCTGGACGGCGGCCGGGCGAGCTCCGAAATGGAGAAGGAGGCCGTCGCGCAGATCGCCGCAATGTTCGGCTGGACGACCTGTCTCGGCCACCTGTGCGGCGGCGGCACGATGGCGAACCTGGAGGCGCTCTGGATCGCGCGCGAGCTGGACGCCGAATCCGCCCGCTCGGTAGGCCTGGCGCCTTCGGGCGTTGCCGCGCACTCCGATTCGGCCTCCCGCTCGGCGCCCGCAGCCCCGCCAAGCACTGCGGCCGACGCGGCCTTGGCGGCCTATGCGGTCGCTTCGGCCGGCGGGGGCTCTTCGGCGCCGGGACCGCGGGCCATTGCCGCGTCCACGCAGGCGCACTACACCCACTCGCGACTGAGCGGCGTGCTCGGAGTGCCGTTCGAGGCCATTCCATCCGACCGCCGCGGCCGCATGGACGTGGGCGCGCTGGAGTCGCGCCTGAAAGCGGGCGGCATCGGCACGGTGGTCGCGACGATGGGGACGACGGCGACGGGCGCCGTGGACCCGCTTCCGGAGCTGCTCGATCTGCGCGACCGCTACGGCTTCCGGCTTCACGCCGACGCGGCCTATGGCGGCTACTTCACCCTCGCCGGCAATCTCGCCGCCGACGCGCGCGCGGCCTTCGACCGGATCGGCGAGGCCGACTCGATTGTCGTCGATCCGCACAAGCACGGCCTCCAGCCCTACGGCTGCGGCTGCATCCTGTTCCGCGATCCGTCGGTCGGCAGCTTCTATAAGCACGACTCGCCCTATACTTACTTCAGCTCCGGCGCGCTCCATCTCGGCGAGATCAGCCTGGAGTGCTCGAGGCCCGGCGCCGCCGCTGTCGCGCTATGGACCACGCTGCGCCTGCTGCCGCTGGAGCGGGGCGGCGATTTCGCGACAGGCCTGGAGCGAGGCCGGACCGCCGCGCTGCGCCTTCACGAACGGCTGCGGGCCGACCGCCGCTTCCTGGCCGCCTTCCCGCCGGAGCTGGACATCGTGGCGTGGCTGCCCCGCGCCGCATCGCTATCCGAGGCATCGCGGCGCACCCAGCAGATCTTCGACGTTGCTGCCGGTCTGGGACTGCATCTGGCGCTCGCCGAGCTGCCGGCCGCCTTCTTCGACCTGGAAGGTGTTGCCGTCGACCGCGAGACGGCGCTCTGCCTCCGCTCCGTCCTCATGAAGCCCGAGCACCTGGAGTGGCTGGACGAGATCTGGCGGCTTCTCGACGTCGCCGCGGACTCGCCGCGCATCTCCGGCGCGTGCTCGCGGAAGTAGTCCAGCCAGCGCTGCGTCAGCTTGCCTACGGGCGACGACTCGAATACGGCGCTTTGCGGCGTCGGGCCGCCCCAGTAGAACCCGATCCATCCGTCCGCGATAGGGCGTGATCCGGCAACGAACGCGCCGAGCTCCTCTACGCTGCACTCCAGCGGGAACATCTCCTCGATTACCACCGGCTTGCCGACGTCGTATGTCTTCAGCGCGGCGAGGGCGCCGGCAACGTCGCCGGACTTCGGATAGAAGTGGACGCTGACGAAATCCAGTCGCTTTCCGACGTCCGGCGTGTAGAACTGCGGCGGCGCTCCGGGGAAGATCGTCGCCCATGGGATCACGCCCAGCGTGATGAGGTGGCGTCGGTCCTCGCGGCGAATCGATGCGGCCAGCGTTTCAATCCATGCGCGCGCGACAGCCTCTGGCGCTCGGCCGGCCAGATCGAGCGAAATCCGCTGCACGAAGAAGCTGCCGCTCAGCTCGCCCGTCAGCCAGTCATGCTCCGGCATCGGGCCGGGCAGTATGGGCTCGTTCATCAGGTCGTAGCAGAAGACCGCCGGGCTGCGAGCGCACGTTCGCGCCACCGCCCGCCAGAAACGCGCCTGCACCGCCCAGCGGTCCCGCTCGCTCAGCCCGTCGTACCAGGGAGGCACGTCGCGCGGGTGGTAGCAGCCCAGGCCGGTGAGGTCGAGGTAGAGGCGGGTCGATTCCGCGAGCTTTACGAGCCGGCGGAGCTGGCCGAGCGCGCGCCGGTCCGGCTCGTTCGCCGATCGCATGAACTTACTGAGCTGGAGGTGGATTCGGACGACGTTCGCGCCAAGCTCTTTCATTACGCGAAAGTCCGCCTCGACCTTCGGCCACTCGCCGTTCCAGTAGTCCTCCAGCAGGCGGCCGGAGCGGTCGTGATCGTAGTTCAGACCCCAGAACGTGACTCGCGCACCGGCATCGGCGCGAACGAAGTGCCGGCCCTCCGCATCGAGGCGAATCCAGGCAAGCCCGGCCGGTTCGCCGCGAGGCCTGCGCTCCGCGCCTGCGGCGTCAAGGGCGAGCGCTCCCAGCCACGAACACAGAACGATGCCGATGCCCGCAGCCCTCAGAACCGCCGATCGAGCCAACCAGTCGCCTCTCGCCACGCGGCTCCCCCTTCGCTGCACAACCCGGCCACGCGCATCTCTGTTGTCCGCATCTCTCCGTGTCTCTGTGCCTTTAGCGCAGTGGGTGATGAAGCGGAGTCGCCCCGCCCGAGCCGTGCAGTGTGTGCCACAGTATCGCGTTCAGCGTCGCCGGGTCCGCCCGGTCCGGCCCGCTCCAGTCCAGCGCCAGCGAGCGCCGCGTCCAGGCGCGCTCGGCGGCCAGCTGCGCGGCGAGCTGAGGGTTCATGTCGTCCAGCGGGATCTGGCTTGGCCGCACCGTGTAGGGCGTATAGTCCGGCCTATCCTGGAAGCAGGCGGCGAGCGGCGGCGTCAGCGCGTCGAACCGGTTCATCGGGTCCAGGCCGAGCATCATCTCGATCGACCGGACCATCGAGCAGGTGTTGTAGAGCGAGTGGTCCACGAACTTGCGCCGCACGAACGGGCTGAAGGCGAAGAAGACGGTCCGGTGTCCGTCCACATGGTCCATGCCGTTCTGCGCGTCGTCCTCGATCACGAAGATGCAGGTGTGCTTCCACTGCGGGCTGTGTGAGACCGCGTCGACGATCCGGCCCAGCGCCAGGTCGTTGTCGGCGACCATCGACTGCGGCTTCGGGTAGTTGGGGTCCCGGCCCTCGGTGTGGTCGCATGGAAGCGTCAGCAGCATCAGGTTCGGCACGCGGTCCTCGCGGCTGAACTTCGCATACTCGCCCAGGAACAGGTCCGCGCGCTCCTGGTCGCTCTGGAGCAGTGGCCAGTAGACGTAACGCGGATGCAGATAGGGCCGCAGCGCCGCGATGCGCGTGTTGACGCTCGTCTGGATGCGATGGCGGCCGCTCAGGCGGTCCTTCCAGACCTCCAGCCAGCTCTTTACCGTCGGCGTGAAGACCGCCAGCTCGTCGTCCGCCGCCTCGCCGTAGTCCCGAAGCGTCTTGCCCCTCTTCAGCGCCGCGTTCCACAGGAAGCCCGTGTTCGAGATTCCCATGGCGCAGTCGGCGTCGTCCGGGTAGGTGCGATACCCCGTATAGAAGTGCTCGAGGTAGTCGTTCGCGATAGACTGTGTGCACCAGGCATGTCCGTCCGCGCTGTTCGTGCCCGCGCAGTAGGCGTTGTCGAACAGCGTGAACTGGTCCGCCAGCGCGTGCGCGTTAGGCGTGATCGTCCGGCCCAGGTCGCATAGCGAGGCGTCGCCGCTGCCCTGTGGCAGGTCGCCGAGCACCTCGTCGTACGTCCGATTCTCCTTGATGATGTACAGCACGTGCTCGATCGCGCCGGTGTAGACCGCGAGATCGGGCTTTAGCGCCTTGCGATCGCGGTTCCAGCCGTTGTCGGCGGCCACGCGCTCCGTCGCAGCACCGATCGGCGCGCCCAGGTCGATCACGGACATCGTGCCCTGGAAGTCGTGCGCATTGCCCGGCTGTCCGGCGGACGTGCGGCGCGTCGAGCCGTTCCCCTTGGTATTGACGACGAACGCGGACTTTCCATCCGCCGATATGGCCACGCCCATCGGGTAGTAGCCCGCCGGCCGGAAGCCGCGCACCGTCCCGCTGCCGGCGTCGATCTCGCAGAGCGCGTTATCGCCGCCGTTGCATACGTAGAGCGCCTTGCCGGCAGCGGCCAGCGCGCAGGGCATGCTGCCGAACAGGTTCAGCTTGCCCCATTTCAGCGGGATCTTGCGGACGAGCGCGGCGGCCGAGATGTCCACCACGGCGATGTCGTCGCTCGCCGCATCCGCCACGTAAGCCCGGTTGCCCTGCACCGCGATGCCCGTCGGGTGCAGCCCCACCGGGAAACTGGACGAGTTGCCGGTCGCCAGGCGCACAACCGTGACGCTCCCGTTCGCCGCCGCGCCGCGCGGATCGACGCCGATCATCGTGCTGCCGGTCGCAGCCATCTCGTCGTCGTCGCGCGGCGGCCGGCCGCCCCAGTTCGAGACGACCAGCGACCGCTCGTCCTCGCTCAGCTTCGCGTCGAACGGAAGCTTCTGCACCGCATACTCGCGCGTGCGCTTCTCGGCAGCCGTGTCGACCTCGACTACCGCGTCTCGGTCCATCGCGGCCACGTAGAGGCGCGTGCCGTCCCGCGTGATCGCCATGCCGCCGGGGCGGGGGTTCGCGTTCGAATCGGCGGGCCGCAGGTCGATCCGTCCGTGCGGCGTGAGCGCCCGCCCGGCCAGGTCGAACGATTCGACGAAGCCGTCGGACACGCTGGCGTAGAGCCGCGCTCCGTCCGGCGACCAGACGAGACCATGAAAGCCGGCGCCGGAGTGGAGCGGCGCCGACGAGCCGGCGATCACCCCATCGCGCGTGGCGAGCAGGACGCTCTTCTGGTTCAGCACGGCGAAAAACTGCCCAGAGGGATGAAGCGCTATGTCCACCGGCCTCCCGTCAAACGCGACGCTCGCCGGCTCGACCCGCTGCAGGCTGGACACGATCGCACTATGGTCCGGCTGAATTCCAACGCGCAGGCGCGCCGCCTGCATCGCCGCCAGGCAGGCCCCGCCTATGCAGATCAGCGTCGCACATATAATAAGGAGTTTCGCCCGCATCAGGGACCTCGCAATTAGGAGTTGGCGGAGCGTCCGCTCCGCCACGACCGCCCGCGAATCGGCGCGAGGATCGCCTCAACTTCGGCCAGCAGGCCGGCGTCCATCGGCTCGGCGACCCAGGCCGCGTTCTGCTCGACCTCTCTCCGCGACCGGATCCCGGTCAGCGTAGTCGGAATGCCGGGGTTCGAGACCGAGAACTGCAGCGACAGCCTCGCAAGACTCGCGCCCCGCCGCGCGCAGTGATCGGCGGCCGCGCGGCACGCGGCGCGGATATCCTCGCCGGCCGGATGCCAGTCCGGCAGCGGCCCGGCCGTCAGCAGGCCCATCGCAAACGGCGACGCGTTGATGACTCCGACGCGCTGCGCCTGAAGGTACGGCAGCTGCTCCGCCAGGCCCGCATCGAATAGCGTGTGATGGCAGTAGGAGAGGATCGTATCGAGCGGGACCTGATCGAGCACGTGTGAATAGATCGAAAGCGGCAGCCCGCTCACGCCGATGAATCGGGCCTTCCCCTGATCGCGCGCGCGGTGCAGGGCGGGTACCGCCTCGCCGATCACCTGCTCGAGCGGGACAAACTCGATGTCGTGGCACGTGATGATGTCGACCGTTTCGACGCGGAGCCGGCGCAGGCTCTCCTCGATACTGCGCAGCACGCGCTCGGCGGTGAAGTCGAACTCGTCCGCGCCGTAGCGCCCGACTTTGGTCGCCAGCGTGTACCGGTCGCGCGGGATTGTGGAGAGCGCGTCGCCGAGGACTGTCTCCGCGCGGGTCAGCCCATAGTACGGCGCCACGTCGAACAGGTCGATCCCCAGGTCGATGGCGGCGGCCACGGCCTGTGCGGCCTCACCGGTCTCGACCGGCCCGAACACGCCGCCAAGCGGCGAGGCGCCGAAGCCGACGATCGGGACCTGGAGGCCCGTGATACCGAGATGTCGATGGTGCATAGGATTAAACCTGCCGCGAGGTAGGCCGGAATCTCCGGTAGGGCAAGACGTGTCCCGTTGTCGCGTGGACACGTCGCGTACTATTCTACCTCGCATCGCGATCGCCGTCCCACGCGCCGCCTCGAACCGAAGCCGCCCGCCGCGAGCAGACCTCTCCACGTCCGCGCAGCCTGAATCTGAGCGCCGGATCACCGCCGCAATGCCGTTGACAGGCGGCGGCTGGTATGTTACCCTTGCATCCTGCGATCGCGCGGTCCAGCCGGGCGCATCCCGCCGCATGCGGCAGCGCGCTGTTCCCGCCCGGTATCGTGCGACGCGCGACGGCACGCGCCTGCGCGAAACGAGAAGGAGAGACATGCTGGAGCTAGGCAAGTACTCGCTGGGAGTTGGGGACCGCTTCGCGCACCAGGCGAAGGCGCAGCTGAGCGCCTTCGTCCGCGCGCGCGAACTGGGCGTGGAGATCGTTCCCGTCTGGAACAAGTCCCATCGCGAGCACAACATCGTCGGCTCGCGGCCGGAGAGCGTGCGCGCCGCCGCCGACGCCGCCGTCCAGTCGCTCGGCTGGACCGCGCCCTACCATGTAGACGCAGACCATATCCGGCTCGAAACCGTGGACGGCTATCTCGACTCGTCCGACTTCTTCACCATCGACGTCGCGGACTCGATCGGCCAGCGCGCCGGACCGGACCGCGTCCCGGCCTTCCTGCGCCGCCATCCCGAGCTGGCTGACTCGATCTCCATCGCCGGCATCGAGGCCCCGTTCGACGTCCGTCGCGAGGACGTGGCCGAGATCGCCGCGAAATACTTGCGAGCGGTCGAGGAGGCCGGCCGAATCTACCGGCGGATCGAGGCGGTGAAGGGCGCCGGAACATTCATCACCGAGGTGTCGATGGACGAGACCGATTCGCCGCAGACGCCGCAGGAGCTGCTCATCATCCTCGCCGCGGTTGCGGACGAAGGCATTCTGATCCAGACGATCGCGCCGAAATTCACGGGCCGGTTTAACAAAGGCGTGGACTACGTCGGGGACGTCGCCCAGTTCGAGCGGGAGTTCTCCGACGACAGGGCCGTGATCGAGCTGGCGATCCGGCAGTATGGTCTCCCGGGCAACCTAAAGCTCAGCGTACACTCCGGCAGCGACAAGTTCTCGATCTATCCCGCAATTCACCGCGCCCTGCGCCGCCTGGACCAGGGCGTGCACGTCAAGACGGCCGGCACCACCTGGCTCGAAGAGCTGATCGGCCTCGCCGAGGCGGAAGGAGACGGCCTGGCGCTGGCGAAGGAGGTCTACGCCGCCGCGCTGGAGAGGCGCGAAGCGCTCTGCGCGCCCTACGCCGCCGTGATCGACGTCGATCCGGCCCGCCTGCCGCCCGTCTCCGAGGTCGCCGGCTGGTCGTCCGAGCAGTACGTAGCCGCGCTGCGCCACGATCCGCGCTCGCCGCGGTTCAACCCGTCGCTCCGGCAGCTTCTGCACGTCGGCTACAAGGTTGCGGCGCAGATGGGCGACCGGTATCTGAGCCTGCTCCGCGCCTGCGAGACTGTCATCGCCCGAAACGTTGCGGACAACCTGTACCGGAGGCACATCACACCGATATTCATGGGCGAGGAGTGAACGGTCGTGCGGTGGTGGGTGTTCGGTGTTCCGTGCTCGGGTATTCAGGACGAGCCGCCCGGCGGCGAAGCGTTCCCAACACCTGCACACCCAACACCCGAAAACCTGAACACCGAACACCCAACACCGAAAACCCATGGCCCTATCCCCACCCCTGGAGTTCCTGGAATCCACTCCCTCCACAATGGACGAGGCGCGGGAGCGCATTCGCGACGGGCGAGTCACGTTCGACTCACGGGGCGCGCCATCCGCCCTGGGCGTCGCCGCGCGCGCCCAGACAGCCGGGCGCGGGCAGCGGGGCCGCGGGTGGTTTACCGCGGCGGGCGAATGCGTCTGCGCCACCTACTATCTGCGCCACGCGCTGGCCCTGCCGGACGAAGCCGGGCGAATACCGATAGTGGCCGGCGTGGCGATTGCGGAGCTCCTGGCCGAGGCGATCCCCGAACTGTCTTTCGGCCTGAAGTGGCCGAACGACTTGATCGTGGCAGACAAGAAGGTCGGCGGCATCCTGGTCGAGATGGCGCAGGCGCCGGATGGCGGATGGGTGGCTCTAGTCGGCGTTGGCATCAATGTGCGTGTCCGAGAGTTTCCCCTAGCGCTGCGCGATACGGCGACGTCGATTGCCATCGAGGAGCCGTTCGCCGGGCTGCTGCCGGTCTCCGTCCTGGCGCGGACCGTCGGCCTGACGCTTCACGCCCGTGCGATAGCGTTCAGCCCGGCATCGTACGCGGCGCATATCGCGGCCTGGCGTGGGCGCGACGCCAGCC